>JAYUYB010000480.1:0-3832 GCA_043752655.1 Chloroflexota bacterium | reverse complement strand
TGGTTCTCCACCGTGCGTCGGCTCAGCACGAGCTGTTCCGCGATCGCGCGGTTGCTCTGGCCTGCGGCGACGGCGCGCAGCACCTCGGCCTCACGTGGGCTTAGGCTGGCGGGCAGCGTTGACGGCGCATCGAGGCGGCGCTGACGCGCCTCCAAAAGCTCAACCTCAACGGGATTGCCGACGTGGCGATACTGGGCCTGCGCCGCCCGCAGCAGATCGCGAACCTGGTTGTCGCTCTCGCGCTCGACCATCGCCAGGTCGGCCTGGGCCACCAGCACTTGGGCAAGCTCCCAGCGGTGTCCTTCGCGGCGGGCGACCGTCTCGGCGGCGGCCAGCAAGTGCCGCGCCGCGGCATGATCGCCCTGCACGATGGCGATCGTCCCCAGCAGCCGGTCGATGAGCCCACCCGTCATCAGGTAGCCGCGAAAGGGCTGCAGCTGCGCGGCCAGCTGCGCCAGCCCCGTATGCTGGCCCAGGCCCAGACGAGCCGCTGCCACCCAGCTCAACGCCTGCCCTGCGGCGACGCTCTCCGCAGGCATCCCCGCGATCAGGGTCACCAGCTCCTCCAGGCAGTCGGCCGCCTCATCCCGCCGCCCCACCTTCACAAGCAGCATGGCGAAGACGCCGAGGTACCAGACCAGCACCCGCGGGTTCAGCCGGCGCCAGCTGGCGATGGCGGTGCGGGCCAGCGCCTCGCCCCGCTCGTAGTCGCCCTGGAACAAGCCCCAGAACATGCCCTCGGTGAGCTGCAGATAGGCCCGCGCATCGGGGGCGGCCAGGCCGTGGCACAGCGTCTGGGCGCGGGTCAGCATCACCTGGCCGGCCGCCGCCCCATCGATCACGGTGGTAAGCACGACCAGCTGCGTGTAGACATGGCGCAGGGCGTAGGGCGCGTGGCAGCGCTCCGCGATGGCGATCTCCTGGTGGGCGTAGGCGATGGCCCGCTGGTACTCGGCGTTCCAGCAGCAGGCCATGCGCAGGCCCGCGCAGCACTCAGCCGCCTCGGCGGGGTCGTCGCTAATAACAGCAAGGGCGCGAGCCTGCTCCAGCAGCGCAATGCCAGCGACGAGCTGGGCGGCGCGTACATACCCATTCCCCAGAGCGCGACTCGCCATCGCGATCTGCCGTGGCTCCTCAAGCTGCTGCGCCAGGGCGAGCGCCCGACGGGCGTAGTCTAGGCCCGCGTCGCGCTGGAGCAGGCTGAGGCTCAGCAGGCTGCTCAGGCTGACGAGCACATCAATCCGTTCCGGCACGCAACGCTCCGCCAACAGCGTGAGCGACAGCTCGAAGGCCGCGCGGGCTTGAGGGATCGCTTCCTGCTGCCACCAGGCCCGGCCCGCGCCCTCGACCGCCCGCGCCGCGGCGACCGTGTCGCCCTGAGCCAGGAACCAGCCCTGCGCGGCGGTGAAGGCGCTGATCGCCTCTTCAGGGCTGTTGAGCAAGATCGCTACCGTGCCCAGCGCGTGGAGCAGTTGCCCGCGCCGGTCATCGTCCGGCCCCAGCAGACTGAGCGCCGTACGGTACTGATCCGCCGCCTCGGCCGACGCCCAGATCTGCGCCATGGCTGCGCCGGCCCGCTGCCCGTAGGCGGCGCCACGGGAATGGTCGTCACTGCGCGCAAAGTGAAACGCTAGCTCGGCCAGCCGCTGCGGGTCTTCCGCTCTACTGCGCGCCTCCAGGATCTGCCCGATCCGCCCATGCAGACGCCGCCGACGAACATGGGTCAGATCGTCGGCCAGACACGCACGAATCAGGTCGTGGCGAAAGGCAAACCGCCCATCGGGCGTGCTGTTCAGCATATGCAGACGTACCGCGACGTGAAGCTGCTCCTCGATCGCTTCCGCATCGCGCCCCGTCAGATCAGCGAGAAGGGTTACATCGATAGAGCGGCCCAGAAGCGCTCCGACCCGCAGCAGCTCCAGGAGCTCCGGCGATACCCGCGCCAGACGCTGGCGAAGGGCACCGCTGATGCTCGTGGGCAGACGTAGCTGGCTAGCCGCTGTGTAGCACCACTGGTCGGTCGACCATGTGAGTGCGCCCGTCTCCATCCAGGCGCGCAGCAGCTCCTCGGCAAAGAACGGGTTGCCCTCGCTGCGCTCATACAGCATCTGGCCCGCGTGCGGGTCGAGCGGGCCGCCGAGATACTGGCCAGCGAGGGCGGTGAGGGCTGCGGCGGCCAGCGGCTCGACGGCCATCGTCGTGAGCATGCGCAGGCGGTTCAGGTCGTTGAGGGCGCGCTGAAGCGCCGGGTTTTCCTCGGCCTCTCCTGGCCGATAGGCCCCGATGATCAGCAGCCGTGCGTAGGACTGGTGGCGGGCGATAAAGCTCAGGAGATCTAGGGTCGCACGATCCGCCCACTGTAGGTCATCGAGGATCAGGACGAGCGGCTGCGACGCGGCGATCGCGGCGAGGACAGCCGCTACCGCCTCATAGAGCCGTAGGCGCGCCTGCTCCGCGGGCAGCGGGTACAGGGGTATCTGCGCGCCAATCCGCGGTGCGAGCTCAGGCAGGATGCTCGCCAGCACCGGCGCGAACGAACCGAGCTGCGCAAGCAGGCGGGCGTCGGGTGTCGCCTGGATGTGCTGGCCCAGAGCCTCGCGGAGCGGCAGATAGGGCGGCATGCCCTCGGCGTCGGAGGCTGCGCCGCGCCGCACCAGCGCGCCCTCCTGCGCCGCAAGTGTCGCGGCGGCGGCGAGCAGACGGGTCTTACCGATCCCTGGCTCGCCCACAAAGAGGATGACCCGACACCGCCCCTGGTGCGCGCGCGACAGCTCGTTGGCAATTCGAGTAAGCTCATCGCTACGCCCAGGCAGCTCTGGGCGCTCTGCCAGCACCCCGTGATCCAGCATAGACAATTCTCTCATGCGACGAGTACGGCCCTCACTCCTTGCAGAGGCCGTCTGAGAACTCAGCGCATCGTATCGGCGAGGATAGAGCTGTATTGAAGGCGTGCCGCGCTGTTGCGCGAGACCAATTGCGGCAAACAGGTTAGAGGCAGATCAACATCAGCGTGGGCACACTGTGTGCAAGGCTTTCTGGAGCGGCCAGTACAGTATAGCAGTCTTAGCGAAGACGGTCGTGCGTAGCGTAACGTCGGCGCCTGCGCGCAGCACCGCCGCGAGCCCGCGTCCATCGAGCTCTGCTTCTCGAAGCACTTTGAGGTTCTGGCCGAAGGTAGCGAGTCTGCCTCTGGCAGCTCGGCGGCCTCCCCACCTGCACCGCACCGACAACCTCTCCGCTGCGGTGGTCAAGATTGCTACAGAGGCGTACTTCGTCTGTCGTAGCAAGGAAGACCAATGACCGACGCCGCTGAGACCACGCCCACCGTCGCCGACCTGCTCGCCCGTGTCCGTGTCTATCGGAGCGGGGATAGGGGCGAACGCGACGGGTCATCGCGTTCGCCCCTATCCGCTTGCGTGCGTACCGCCATGCGACGTCCTCAGGGAACGCGGAAAGGAACTGCCCCATGGCTCGGGGTGCCCTGCTGCCTTCGGCCGGCCGCACGCGCGCAAGCGTCTGGATGTTCGCCGGGCTGCTGGCCCTCGCCGTCGGCTACCTGCTGGCCCTCAGCGAGGCAGCGTACGTCGCGCTGCTGGGCGCCTACGGCGCCTACACCGGGCTGCTCACCTGGCTCACCGTGCGACTTACGGCGCCCGTGCCTGCCTCACGAGCGGCGCCGGCCGCGCCCCCCTGGCGCCTCCGGCTCCAGCTCGCCGTGATCGGCGGCGTGCTGCTTTTCACCGGCCTGCCCGCCCTGGCGCCGCCGCCCTGGACGGCGCTCGTGGAGCGGGCCGCGGCGATGGGCGAGCGACTGCTGCCCGCCGCGTGGGTG
>JAYUYB010000479.1:0-3838 GCA_043752655.1 Chloroflexota bacterium | reverse complement strand
TCTGCGACATCCAATCCATCGACAAGGTGAACGGCCTGTCGGCGCCGCTGCCGATTGTGGTGCTAGTGCAGAACTATGAGGGCTCCAGGCCCGATGAGCCTGCCTTCAAGGACAGCTTCCTGCTCTACTCGGGTCTGGTTGGCCAGGTGAACGCCGGCAATCTGACCGTGACGGGGCCGGCCACGGTGGCGGGTGGAACACCGTTCGCCCTGAAGCTCGCCTGGAATCTCACCGGTGCGAAAGAGGGCGACATCTACATCGGCGTGGTGAATCTAGGCTCGTCGTCCGCGCCTGCCCCGGTGCCGGCAAACCTTGCCGCAGTGGGCGACCTTGGCTCGTTCCCGATCACGCTGGTGTACCAGCCGTTCAAGCAGTACCTACCGCTGATCCGGCGGTAATTGCCCACGCCCACAGCTCGAAATCACAAGGGGCGCCCATTTTGGGCGCCCCTTGCGATTCGTCTGCGGCGGCCCTGTTCCCTGCGCTAGCCCTCAGCGACCACGCAGTTGCGCCCGGCGCGCTTGGCCGCATACAGCCGCCGATCGGCCTCGTCCACGCCCTCCTCGGGCGCGCGCGCGGCCAGCTCCGCCACGCCAAGGCTGATCGTGATGGCGAGCTGTACGTGGAGCTTGGACCATTCGTGGTGCTCTAGGGCGACGCGCAGGCGCTCGGCGAGGACGGCAGCCTCGGCGAGGGGCGTGTCGGGCAGCAGCACCAGGAACTCTTCGCCGCCGTAGCGTGCGACCACATCGTTGGCGCGAAACACGCCGCGCATCACGTCGGCGGCGGCGCGCAGCACCTCGTTGCCCAGCGTGTGGCCGAAGCGGTCGTTCACCTGCTTGAAGTGGTCGAGGTCGGCCATGAGCATGGTGAGCGGCTTACCAGTGTGACGTGCCTGCTCACTCAGCTCGGCCAGGCGCCGATCCAGATAGCGGCGGTTCGCCAGCAGGGTCAGGCTGTCCTCGTTGGCCTCACGCTCCATATCGAGCGCGCGGGCCTGGAGGGCGCGGATCAGGGCGCCAGGGGCGTAGGGCAGCTCGGCGCTCTCCGTCGTCTCGGCGCGCGGAAGATGAAGTAGCAGCTGGTCGGTGAATTCCACCAGGTTATCGGTGGCGACGATGGTGGCGGCGGCGCCGTTGGCCTGGGCGTGCGCAGCGGCCGTCTCGTCGGGGGCAACGACGATCAGCGGGGCGGGCACAGGCAGCCCGCGCCAGATCGCCCAGACGAGTGGGTCGCTGGGGTCGGCGACCATAAGCACCGGGTCTGGCGTGCGCGCGAGCAGGCCCTGCGCACTCACCACATCGGCGGCGATCAGGGGCCGGTAGCCCTGGAGGCGCAGGCTGGTGGTGATGGAGGCGCGCAGACCCTCGTGGGGATAGATCAGCAGGGCCGTGGGGCGGCGCTGGCCGCGGCGCTCAGCGCGCGGGGCGTGGTCGCTCAGGCGCCGGTCGAAGACGAAGCTGCTGCCCGAGAGGCTTTTGGCGGCGGCCTTGACCTCGGCGGCCACCTTGCTGATCTCGTCTACGCTGCTGAAGCGCGCGCCCTCGGCACTCACCACCGAGATCGAGAGGCTGAGGATGCCGAACTGGCGCTGCACGCCGTGGCGATCCACGCCGCGCAGGTAGCCGCGCTGAATATCTACGGGGTCGTAGAGCTCCCGCACCCGAGCGTCGAACGCGGCGATAATGCGCTGGCAGAGCTCCTCGGGGTGGCCGCCGTAATGGACCAGCGCAAAGTCGTCGCCGCCAATATGGCCGAGAAAATCCTCACGCGGCGCCACCTCCGATAGCACGCTGGCCAGCGTGTGGATGGCCTTGTCGCCCCTGGCGAAGCCGTAGGCGTCGTTGAAGGCCTTAAAGTTATCGAGGTCGATATAGATCAGGGCGAAGGGCATCGCCTGCGTAAGCTGGCGCTCCAGCTCGGCCTGAAGCAGCAGGTTGCCGGGCAGGCCAGTAAGCGGGTTACGCACGGGGAGCTTGTTGGCGCGGCGCAGGTGGCTGCGGATGCGGGCCAGCAGCACGTCGATATCGTAGGGCTTCACAATATAATCGTCGGCGCCCGTGTCGAAGCCTACCACCACCTCGGACGAGGCGCTACGGGCGGTGAGGATGATCATCGGCAGGTGCGAGGTGCGTGTATCGTTGCGCAGCTGGCGGATCGCCTCAAAGCCGTCCATCAGCGGCATCATGAGGTCGATCAGCAGCAGGTCGGAGGGGTAATCCTGGGCAAGTCGAATCAGCTGGTCGCCGTCGCCAGCGATCAATACCTCATAGCCGGCATCCACGAGGGTCTCACGGAGAAGCAGACAGAGGGCTGGGTCGTCGTCGGCCACCAGGATGCGTGCTTGCGGTGTCATCGGCCGCCCCGTCTGAATGTTGGCGTGTGTCGTTGTCGGCAAAATAATCATAGGTGACGGTGCCGCGCCGGGCCAGCGACTACGTAACAGCATACCACATCGTGTCTATGCAGGGACGAGTAGAGCATCACTGTGGTATAATTAAGTCATATGCCAGCGTCCGGCACTGTGCCGTGCGCTGTTTTATGTTCCTGATCCAAAAATGGATCGCTCGTAAGAGGATGAAAACAATTCTATGGTTACTTTTAGCGAGCTCGGGCTGAGTGCGCCGATCCTTGAGTCGCTCAAGGATCTTGGCTACGACGAGCCCACCCCGATTCAGGAGCTGGCCATCCCAGCCATGCTCTCTGGCATCGATGTGATCGCCCAGGCCCAGACGGGCACTGGCAAGACGGCCGCCTTTGCCCTGCCAATTATTCAGCGCCTCACACCGGAAAAAGCGCCCCAGGCCCTGGTGCTGGCACCCACCCGCGAGCTGGCCATGCAGGTGGCCGAGGCGATGTTCCGCTACGGCAAGCACGCCGACACCCGCGTCACACCAGTCTACGGCGGCCAGCCGATCGACCGCCAGCTGCGCGCCCTCTCACGGGGTGTGCAGATCGTGGTGGGCACCCCCGGTCGCATCATGGATCATATGCGCCGTGGCACGCTCGCGCTCGATCATATCAGCATGGTCGTGCTCGATGAGGCCGACGAGATGCTGGACATGGGTTTCGCTGAGGATATTGAGTATATCCTTCAGCATACGCCCGCCACCCGCCAGACGGCTATGTTCTCCGCCACACTGCCCGACGGCGTGACGCGCCTGGTCAACAAGTACACCCGCGACGCACGCCGTATCAACGTGGTGACCGAGCAGCTCACCGCGCCCGGCACTAAGCAGGTCTACTACGAGGTGAACGCCCGCGAGAAGCTCGACGCGCTCTGCCGTATTCTCGACGTGGAGACGCCCACCTCGGCCATGATCTTCTGCCGCACCCGCGCCGAGGCCGACCACCTGGGCGAGAGCCTGCAAGGCCGCGGCTACCTGGCCGAGGTGATCCACGGCGATCTGAGCCAGGCCATGCGCGAGCGTGTGATGAAGCGCTTCCGCGAGGGCCAGGCCGAGCTGCTGGTTGCCACCGACGTCGCCGCGCGCGGCCTCGATATCTCCGACGTAAGCCACGTGATCAACTACGACACCCCCGGCGACGGCGAGAGCTACATCCACCGGATTGGCCGCACCGGGCGCGCCGGCAAGACGGGCCTCGCCATCTCGCTGGTGACGCCCCGCGAGCGCCGCCAGATCCAGAACATCGAGCGGGTTACGCGCTCGCGCATCCTGCGCATGAAGCTGCCCAGCCTTCAGGATGTGGCCGCCCGCCGCCGCGAGGCCTTCCGCGAGGCGCTGCGCGAGGTGCTGGAGGCTGGCAATCTCGACCCGTACATGCTCATGGTGGAGGAGATGGCCGAGGCCCACGACGCCACCGAGCTGGCCGCCGC
>JAYUYB010000478.1:0-9283 GCA_043752655.1 Chloroflexota bacterium | reverse complement strand
GCCCTACGCCCTGGCGATCCCGATCATCCTCTACGAGCTCGCGCTGATCATCTACCCGATCGCCCAGGGCTTCGTCGGCAGCTTCCAGCAGATCGAGCTGGCGGCCAACAGGCCGCCGACCTGGGTTGGGCTGGCGAACTACCAGCGCATGTTCACCGACCCGGACTTCTGGAAGGTGATGCAGACCACGCTGATCTTCACCGCCCTGGTGATCATCGTCGCGATCAGCGCCGGCCTGTTCACGGCCCTGCTCTTCAACCAGCCGTTTCGCGGCCGCGGCGTGGCGCGGGCGATGATGATGATGCCCTGGGCCTTCCCCGAGGTGCCTGTGGTGATGATCTTCATCTGGATCCTCAGCCCGCAGTTCGGCGTGGTGAACCTGCTCGTCCGCTGGATCCCCGGCGTGACGACGAACCCCCAGTGGCTGCAGGTGCCCTGGCTGGCCATGGGCTGGATGGTGCTGATCGCATCGTGGAAGGCCTTCCCGTTCTACAGCCTGGTGATCCTGTCCGCCCTGCAGGCGGTGCCGCAGGAGATCTACGATGCCGGCAAGGTAGACGGCGCCAACCGGTTTCAGCTCTTCTGGCACATCACCCTGCCGAGCATCAGCACCACCCTTGAGCTGCTGGTGGTGCTGGCCTCGATCTTCTCCTTCAAGCAGTTCACCATCATCTACCTGATGACGGGCGGTGGGCCATCGGGGGCCACCGAGACGATTGTGATGCGGATCTTCAACACGGCCTTCCGCTTCTATGACTACTCGTACGCCGCAGCGTTTGGGGTGGCCGGCTTCGTCGTCTCCCTGGTCATCGCCTTCTTCTTCATCCTGCTCCAGTCTCGCCGAGCGCAGGAGACCGCCTGATATGACGAACACACCTGCGCCCGCGCAGATGATATACCGACGCCCGAGGGCGCGGCAGGTGCTTGGCAGGGTTGCGCTCTACGCCTCGGTGATCGCGGTCTCGCTGCTGACGGTCTTTCCGATCTACTGGATGCTGGTCAGCACGGTGCAGCCGAGCAAGTACTCGATGCACTACCCGCCGCCGCTGTTCCCGCAGGAGATCGCCTTCGACGAGTTTGCCAACCTCTTCGCGAACCACCCGATCGCGCTCTGGCTGCGGAACTCGTTTCTGATCGCGACGATGGTCATGCTGCTCTGTACGGCGCTGGCGGTGCCGGGCGCCTACGCCCTCTCGCGCCTGCGCTGGCGCGGGCGCTCCTGGTTCGGTCTGTTTCTGCTGGTCACCCAGATGCTGCCCGAGATCCTGATCATCATCCCGCTGTACATCATCTACCGCCGGCTGAATATGCTCGACAGCCTGCCCGCGCTCGCGCTCGTTAATGCCGCCTTCGCCCTGCCCATCTGTATCTGGATCCTGAAGGGCGTGTTCGACACGATCCCGTCGGAGGTGCTCGATGCGGCGGTAGTGGACGGCTGCAACGAGCTGAGCGCGCTCTGGGCGATCGTGCTGCCGCTCTCGGCGCCGGGGCTTGTCGCGGTGGCCACGGTGGCCTTCTTCTCGGCCTGGAATGAGTTCCTGTTCGCCGTGATCATGATCTCCAGCGCCGAGTTTCTGCCCGCGTCGGTCGGCCTGAATACCCTGAAGGCCACGGCCTTTACGCCGGTGGAGCAGTATATGGCCGCCGGGCTGATCTTTTCCATCCTGCCGGTGTTCTTCTATCTGATTATGCAGCGCTACATCGTCGCCGGCCTCACAGCCGGAGCCGTCAAGGGGTAATCTGGAAGAGGAAGGTAGCATGTCACCTACTGTGGTCGCTGTGTATGGGAGCCCCGCCGACTCGCAGATCGAGCGGGAGCTGCTCCAGGCTGTCGGCGCCAACCTGGTTCACCTCGCAAGCCTCGATGCGCCTGATGCTCACGCGCACCTGCGCGAGGCCGATGCGCTCATGGTGACGATCCATCGCGTCTCGGCCAAGCTGATCGCCACGCTGGAGCGTTGCCGCATTATTAGCCGCTCGGGCACCGGACTGGACGCGATCGACATTCCGGCCGCGACAGCCCAGGGTATCTGGGTTGCCTATGTGCCGGATTACTCAATCGACGAGGTTTCCTCGCACGCGGTCGGCCTGCTGCTGGCTCATGCACGCAGCATCCCCTGGCAGGTCGAGTCGACCCGCGCCGGATTGTGGACACATCTGGTCGCTGGCACGCGCCGACGGCTGCGGGGCCAGACTCTCGGCGTGGTCGGCTTTGGCCGTATCGGCCAAGCGGTGGCGGCCAAAGCACGCGCGCTCGGGCTCGAGATTATCGCCCACGACCCGTTCCTGGATGATCAAACAATCGCCGCCACGGGCGCGCGCACGGTTGATCGTGAGACCCTGCTGCGTGAGTCGGACTATCTTTCGCTGCACGTCCCCCTAACCGACGCCAACATGCGCTTCATCGATGCGCAGGCGCTGGCACTTATGAAGCCCACCGCCTTTGTGATCAACACCGCGCGCGGCGGCCTGGTGGACGAGGAGGCGCTCTTGAGCGCGGTGCAGTCGGGCCAGATCGCCGGCGCTGCCCTTGATGTGCTCTCGGTCGAGCCGCCGCCCGCCGATCACCCGCTGCTCCACGATCCGCGCATCCTGATCACGCCACACGCGGCCTGGTACTCGGAAGACGCGGCCCGCGACGTACGCGTGCGCGCAGCCGAAGAAGTGGTGCGTGTGCTGCGCGGCGAGCGACCGCGCTGCCCGGCCAACCAGATCGGCTGATTATTGTGCTGAGACGAGACGCTCAGCCGACGCGCGAATAGAAAGTAGCAGCTATGAGCGAGAGCCACGCCAACGAGGAGCTGACCCGCGCGAACGAGGCGCTCACGCGGGCGGGCTGCGATTTCGCGCTACTGTCGTCGCTCGCCAATGTGACCTATGTCAGCCACTTCGAGGTTCCCGTTCCGCTCGGCGCGGCCGCAGATTTCGCCTACGGCGTGCCACTGGCGCTGTGCGGCCGGGCGGCAGGCACGGGCTGCCTTGTCGTGCCGGATGGGGCGACGGCTGCGGCGACCGAACAGTCGCATCTGGGCAACCTGCTGGCGTTCGACACGTTCGACAGCTTTGTGGCAAGCGACTCGCGCGCGTCGTTCCTGGCGCGCGTCGGCGAGGCGCTGCGGCAGGCCGGGCTTGGGCGCGGCGCGGCCACGCTCGGGGTCGAGTTCCGCACGCTGCCGCACGCTATCGGCGCGCTGCTGGCGGCCGAGTTTCCACAGCTGCGGCTGGTCGATGCCGGGCCGGCGCTCCAGCAGGCGCGCATGCTCAAGACCGAGCGCGAGATCGGGCTGCTGCGGCGCGCGGCCAGGATCGGCGACATCGGCCATGATGCGCTGGCGGAGCTGGTGCGCGACGCCGGGCGCAACGAGTTCGCGATCTGGGCCGAGCTGACGGCGCGCATGTACCGCGCCGTCGGCCACACGATCCCGGTCGTCGGCGAGCTGGTTACCGGCCCGCGCACGCGTGTGGTCGAGTACCCGGCCGGGCCACGTGATCGCGTCACCGAGCCGGGCGATGCGGCCCTCATGGATATCAGCCAGCGCATTGACGGCTACTGGTCGGACTGCACCAACACCCATATTGTTGGCGGGGTGGACCCCACCGCCGAGCAGCGGCGCTACGCGCGCGCCTCGCAAGACGCTTGCGAAAGCGCCATGGCGGCGCTGCAGCCGGGCGCGCGCGCCTCGGATGCCTGGGCAGCGGCGGAGGCGGCCTTTCAGCGCCACGGCCTGACGTCGGCCCACTACGCCGGCCACCAGATCGGCGCCTCCGTCAACGAGGTGCCACGGCTGGTGCAGTACGACCACACCCCGATCGAGGCCGGCATGGTCTTTGCCGTCGAGCCGGGCGTGTATCAGGGGCCTGGCGGCAGCTTCGGCGCGCGCTCCGAGAAGATGGTGCTGGTAACAGCGAGCGGGCCAGAGATTCTTTCAAACTTTACGTGGGGCATTTGAGCACGTGCACACGTTGGAGATGGCACTGATGACACCCTCACTCTTCGATCTGAGTGGCCGCGTTGCGCTCATCTCCGGGGCGGCCGCCGGGATGGGCCGCGCCATGGCGCTCGCCATGGCCGAGTGCGGCGCCGACCTGGTGCTGGCCGATATCAACAGCGAAGGGGTCGAGCGCACGGCAGCGGAGATTGCGGCGCTGGGTCGGCGGGCGCTCCCGGTCACCTGCGACATCACCGACCTGGCCCAGATCGACGCGCTGTTCGAGCGGCTCGACCGCGAGTACGGCCAGATCGACATCTTGGGCAACGTGTACGGCCCCGGCACCATGTCGGCGGCTGAGGAAACGACGGTGGCTGAGGTGCAGTATGTGCTCCATGGGCTCGTGGTGACGCGCTTCTACTGCTGCCAGCAGGCTGGCCGGCGCATGCTGAGCGCGGGGCGTGGCAGCATCATTAACATCGGCTCGATCGGCGGCGTCACATCGCTGGGGCGCGGCCAGGTTGCCTATGGCATGGGCATGGCCGCCGTTGTACAGCTGACGCGCGAGCTGAGCACCGCGTGGAGCAGCCGCGGCGTGCGCGTGAACGCCATCCTGCCGGCCCAGGTGCTGAACCCCGGCCTGGAGGAACGCATTGCCGCCGACCCGGAGCTGCGCAATGTGTTTCTGCGCGGCATTCCGAGCGGGCGCTTCGGCCATCCAGACGACATTAAGGGCCTTGCGGCTTTTCTGGCCTCCGACTCGGCGGGGTGGATCACCGGCGCGATCATTCCGATGGACGGCGGCAACCTGGCGAAGAACCCAGGCGGCTCGCACCCTGGCATGCCGGGGCTTGGGTAGCCGCAGCGCTCGCATTGTGCACGAAAGAGGAGCAAGAATCACCGATGATCGACACACCTGCAACGCAGCTAGATCGAACCGCCATGCTGTCGCTCTACCGCGAGATGCTGGTGATCCGTCGCTGCGAGGAGCAGCTCGCCAAGGGACACCAGGCCGGACTGATCCACGGCGCCTGCCACACATACGTCGGCGAGGAGGCAGTGGCGGTCGGCGTGTGCGCCCACCTACGCCAGGCAGACGCCGTCTTTAGCACGCACCGCGGCCACGGGCACGCCCTGGCCAAAGGCGTAACGCCGCGCGCGCTCATCGCCGAGCTGTTCGGCCGGGCAACCGGCTGCTCGCAGGGGCGTGGCGGCAGCATGCACCTGTTCGCCCCCGAGGTTGGGATGATGGGCACCAGCGGGATCGTCGGCCCGTGTATTTTGCAGGCTGCCGGCGCCGGCTACAGCTTCAAGCTGCTTGGCCTCGACCAGGTGGGCGTGGCCTTCTTCGGCGATGGCGCCTCGAACAATGGCGCCTTTCACGAGGGGCTGAATCTGGCGGCGATCTGGGATCTCCCAGCGGTGTTCGTCTGCGAGAACAACATGTACGCCACCGAGGTGCCCTTCGCCTACGCCTCCCGCAACACCGACATCGCCGACCGAGCGGTTGGCTATGGCATACCCGGCGTGATTGTGGATGGCAACGACGTGCTGGCGGTCTACGAGGTGGCCGGCGCAGCCGTGCGCCGCGCACGCTCCGGCGGCGGCCCGACGCTGATCGAGTGCAAGACCTACCGCACCCGTCCGCACTCCGAGGGCATGCGTGACGGCAGCTACCGCAGCGTCGAGGAGATCGAAAGCTGGAAAGCCCGCGACCCGATCCGGCAGCTCTATGCCACGCTGACCAGCCAGGATCTGGCCGACGAGCAGGCCCTCGCGGCGATCGACGCCGAAGTTCAAGCCCAGGTCGCCGAGGCGTATGAGTTCGCTAAAAACAGCCCGTATCCTGATGGAGCGACCGCGCTCGATCATGTTTTCAGCTAGGAGGCGCGATGCGCGAGCTCACGTACACGGCCGCCGCCCGCGAGGGCCTTGACGAAGAGATGGCCCGCGACTCGCGTATCTTCGTCGTCGGCGAGGGGATCGGCGTGCGCGGTGGCAACTTCAACACAACCCTGGGCCTGTATGAGAAGTATGGCCCCCTTCGGCTGTGCGATACGCCGATCAGCGAGCGAGGCTTTGTCGGACTGTGTACCGGCGCGGCGATGACTGGCACACGCCCCGTCGTCGATTTCATGTTCGTTGACTTTATTCTGGACGCCCTCGGCGAGCTGTTCAACCAGACCGCCAAAATCCAGTATATGAGCAGTGGTCGGCTTGCCATGCCGATCGTCTTACGCGGCTGTATCGGCATCGGCGGCTCGGCGGCGACGCACCACTCGGGCAGCTACTACTCGCTCTTCGCTAACATCCCCGGCCTGCGCGTGGTGGTGCCAACAACGCCCTCCGATGCAAAGGGGCTGCTCAAAACTGCCATTCGCAGCGATGACCCCGTGCTGTTCCTTGAGCACAAGTCGCTGATGAACACCAGGGGGCCTGTGCCGGACGAGGAATATTGCCTGCCATTCGGCCAGGCGGCGATCGCGCGCACGGGCACGGATCTAACGGTGGTGGCGCTGGCGTTAATGGTGCGCAAGACGCTGGAGGTCGCCGAGCAGCTGGCCTCCGAGGGCATCTCGGTCGAGGTGATCGACCCACGCACAATCGCGCCGCTCGACATCCAGACGATCCTCGCGTCGGTGCATAAGACTGGGCGGCTGCTGATTGTCGACGAGACCTTCGGCCCATGCGGGATCGGCGCCGAGATCGCCGCGCAGGTGGTGGATCTGGCCTTCGACGATCTCGATGCGCCGGTGCGGCGGCTCAACGGGAGCCACACGCCCACGCCATATAGCCCGACGCTTGAAGCCGCCGTCGTGCCCGGCCCGCCCGCGATCGCTCGGGCCATCCGCGAGCTGCTCGCCGAGTAATCTTGGAAGGGGCGGCCCCTTCCCAAATGCTTCTCAACACGTTCTGTAGCTGTGGAAAGCACCTCTATGGCAGTTGAACTCGTTATGCCGCGCCTTGGCTGGACAATGGAGCAAGGCGTCTTTCTTCAGTGGCTCAAGCATGATGGCGAGCAGGTGCGGCCTGGCGACCTGCTTTATACAATCGAGGGCGACAAAGCCGCAGACGAGATTGAAGCCTTCGACGAAGGCATCCTGCGCATCCCGCCCGACGCTCCCGCCCCCGGCACGACACTACAGGTCGGGGCGCTGCTGGGTTATATCATCCAGCCGGGCGAGCCGGCGCCGTTCGAGATCGATCAGCCGCCGACCGACCAGCAATTAGCGGCCAGTGGTGCGCAACCCGCACAGGAAGCCTTCACTGACCAACGACAACCGAGCGAGGCCGAGCGACCGACGAAGCGAGCTGCTTCCGTCAGCCCGCGCGCGCGGCGGGTGGCGCGCGATCTGGGAGTGGCGTGGGCGGAGCTAGTTGGCAGCGGGCGAACAGGCCGGATTATCGAGCGTGACGTGCGCGCGTTCGCAACCCTGCGTGCGCCCGCGCCTGCTGATGTGCGACTGCGCGCGACCCCGCTTGCCCGGCGCGTCGCGGAGGATCTTGGCGTTGACCTCGGCCAGCTGGCGACGGAGACGCCCGGACGACGCATTGGTCGGGCTGATGTTGTGCAGGCGGCGAGCGCAGTCTCGAAGCCTGCCACAGAGACCTTGACCCCGCTCACCAACGTGCGCAAGCTCACAGCGGCGCGCCTGGCCGAGAGCGCCCGCACCGTTGTCCCTGTGACACTCACGACCGATGTTGATGCGACCGAGCTGGTGCGGCTGCGCAAGCAGATCGCCACCGATCTGAGCGCAAGCGGGCTGCTCGTGCCAACCTACAATGACCTGATGCTGAAGCTCGTCGCAGTCGCGCTCGGCGAGCACCCCGCACTCAACGCCTCGTATACCGACGCCGGCATTGTGCGGCATGCGGAAGCCCACATTGGCATCGCCGTGGACGCCGAGCGTGGCTTACTGGTGCCGGTGGTGCGGGATGTCGGACGGAAGTCGCTGCGGCAGATAGCCGCTGAATCGGCCCGACTGATTGAGGAGGTGCGTGCCGGCACCGTACGCGCTAGCGATCTGCGCGGCGGCACCTTTTCGCTGAGCAACCTCGGCATGTATAAGATCGACGCCTTCACACCCGTCGTCAACCTGCCCGAGTGCGCGATCCTCGGCATTGGCCGCATCCAGGCGCGGCCCGTTGTTATCGACGAGGAAGCCGAGACCGTTGCGGTGCGCCGGATGATGGCGCTTAGCCTCACGTTTGACCACCGCGCGGTGGACGGCGGCCCGGCGGCGCGCTTCCTCAACCGGGTGCGTGAGTTCGTCGCGCGGCCTTTCCTCTGGCTGACGCACTAAGCGGCCTTCGTACCATGCTAGCCGGCCCTACGGCTGCGCCAGAGCTGTGATGCAGCTCGTACAGAACACGAGAACACGTTGCGAACGAGTAATAGAAGCTGTTCAATTCCTATTCGTAGACTGTGTACACTTGTGGTATGATACTATATGTTTGCAGGCATTTACATCAGCCGCCGGTCTCAGCCGGCATAAGGAGTCAGCCCATGATCGAGCAGATTCGTAACCTGAACATCACGTCAAATATGGTCTACAGTGCATCGCTGGCGTCGATCGTGCTCAGTATTGCGGTCTGGAGCATGCGGCGTGGTGACGACGCGGCGCACGCCGAGCGCTTCGGGATCTTCGTGGGCCTTTGGGCGCCTACCCTCGCCATCTTCGGCCACGCCCTCGATCAGCACGAACACCGGATCATCTAGTACGCTATTCCCGTTTTGATGTGGTGACCCCTGATCGAGTGTCAGCGCTGTACGCCAGCAGTTCCAGGATCAGGCAGCGCTCATTGATCGACTGACCGCACGGGATCGGTGAGAGCGGACGAGCATCGCATGCACCGGCTGTCCGGCGACCGCCACAGGCGCAGTTTCATCTGCTGGACAAACCACTAGTGATAAAGTAGAGTTATTGGAGCGCGGCATTATCATCGCCGAGGGCGCCACCAGCAACCGGCGTTACCGGCTCAACGAGGTAGACCAGCAGGCCCTCAGCTTGTAGCCAGAAGCTTGCGCCAAACTCGCGTCATGCCCTGTCGTAAGGCTGTCGCAAGTTTGTCGGAAGAGCAGCTGTCGCAAGCATGTCGCAAGTGTCGAAAGCCTTGCGCAGTGTCGCAAGCTGTCGCAAGCATGTGGAAGCATTGTCGCCAGTTTCTATTGAGTATGTCGCGAGATTCTGCTAGACTCAGCATCACAATCGGGTTGCTACATCCAGGTGCTTGCAGACCGTCGCCTATTCGCTTTACAGCTCACACCGCTACAGAAGCACAGCTGCAGCAGCAGGCCCGATTAGGAGATGGTCGAGCATCCTCTTGCTGCCTTGCGTGTGCATTGAAGGCAC
>JAYUYB010000477.1:0-3845 GCA_043752655.1 Chloroflexota bacterium | reverse complement strand
ATTATAGGCGACACCGCGTCGGCTTGTCAAGGCGCTTGTCGCTGTCTGATTCCGTTGGAACGACCGGCTACTCCGGCTTCAGCGGATCTTCGCCAGCGCCGCCAAGGGCACTGAGCCCGTTGCGCACGCTAGTGACAAGCTTCGTCAGGCGCTCGTCAAGCTCGTCGAGCACCTGGCGGGCGTAGTCGTCGGCGCCAGCTCGTACCAGGGCCGCCTCCTGCTCGGCATGCTGCAAGAGCCGCACCCGCTCGGCATCCACGGCCTCTAGCAGGCCACGCTCCTCTAGCACCTGCTGAACGCGGGCCTGGGCCTCGGCGATCAGGCGCTCCTGCTCTTGCACGATCCGCCGGGCGCGCTTATGCTCCTCGGGGATCGCCACCCGCATGCGGTCGATGATGTCGAGAATGCGCTCCTCGTCAACCAGCAGGCGGCCCCCACTGAAGGGCAGCCTGCGGCCCTCGGCGAGCGCATCCTCCAGCTCATCGATCAGGTCGTCGAGCTCGATGGTGGTCACCCCCTTTGTGCGAACTTCTGCCGCAGCGCTGCGATGATCGGCGGCGGCGCGAACTCTACCGGGTCACGGCCCATGCCGGCGATCTCCCGCACGGCGCTGGAGCTGATATGGGCGTATCTTCGGCTGGCCATCAGCACCACCACCTCGATCTCGGGGTCGAGAATCTGGTTCAGCTGGGCCATCGTATACTCCTGCTCGAAGTCGCTCACTGTGCGCAGGCCTCGCACGATCGCCACTGCACCGATCGAGCGAGCGAACTCCACCGTAAGTTGGCTATAGGTCGTGGCTTCCAGCTGTGGCAGCTCACCGATCGCCGTGCGCAGCAAACCCAGTCGCTCCTCGGTCGTAAAGAGCAAGTTCTTCTTAGGCCGGTCGAACACCGCCATCACCACCTTGTCGAACACCCGCGTCGCACGGGCGGCGATGTCTAGGTGGGCGTACGTGACAGGGTCGAAGCTGCCAGGGTAGACGGCGATACGCATAGGCTTCGTGGGGATGTAGGCTACTCGGGTACCGAGGCGGGCGCCGCACCGTGCTCATAGATCGAGAAGCAGGAATCGCCCAGCTGGCGAAACTTCACCCGAAACAGGCCGGGGTAACCGTCGGCGAGCGTCACCCGTGGCGAGTGGCCCACGATCAGCAGACTGCCATCGTGGCCCATACCGGTCGTCTGCACGAGCGCGATCATGCGCTCGATCTCCGGGTCGGCGTACGGCGGGTCCATCATAATATAGTCGTAGTGGCCTACGCCGCGCTGGCTCAGCAGAAAGCGCTCAACCGGCATGTTGTGGACGCGCCCGAGTCCGGCGAGCTTGGTGTGCGCCAGGTTCTCGCGGATAATCGTGCAGACGTGCGCGCTCTGCTCCACAAAATCGGCCGCGCTGGCGCCGCGTGAAAGGAACTCGATCCCGAGCGAGCCGGTGCCGGCATACAGGTCAAGCACACGCCCCCTAATCAGCCCGTAGCTCTCCAGCACAGAGAAGAGCGACACCTTTAGCCGGTCAAGCATCGGGCGGGTGCCAAGGCCCTTGGGCGCCTTGAGCCGATGTCCCTTCGCTCGCCCCGTGATCACCCGCATCGTGTTCCCCTGCCAGCCAAATGTTACGTCATTGTAGCACAAAGCTTCCGGGAAGCTATGAGCCTCTCGGAAGCTGGCGCCTAAGAACCGTCTTCGCCGATCTGTCCTAGCGCTTCGTGTACTGCGGCGCCTTACGGGCGCGCTTGAGGCCCGGCTTCTTGCGCTCCTTCACGCGCGGGTCGCGGGTGAGCAGCCCAGCCTTCTTGAGCGTCGGGCGCAGGTCGGGGTCGAGATCCAGCAGGGCGCGGGCCACACCGTGGCGCACTGCGCCGGCCTGGCCATGCACGCCGCCGCCGCGCACCTTCACCAGCACGTTGAAGCTGGTCAGGTTATCGGTAAGCTGTAGCGGCATGCGGATCTCGCGCTGAATAAGGTCGCGTGGGCCGAAGTAATCCTCTGGCTTCTTGCCATTCACCACGATCTCCCCGTTGCCGGGGAAGAGGCGCACACGGGCCACCGCAGTCTTGCGGCGGCCGGTGCCCTGGAAGTAGCGCTTCGCGTCCATGTGTTGCTCTCTCCTACTATCGGGGCAGCCTCTTGTAGCGATGAATAATCACCGCAGAGCTACCCTTTCCTACGTGTAAAGCGGCGTCCAGACGGTCGGCTGCTGGGCAGCGTGGGGATGAGTCGGGCCGGAGTAGAGCCGCAACTTGGTCATCAGCCGACGGCCCATACGGTTCTTCGGCAGCATGCCTTTCACAGCGCTGCGCAGGATGCGGTCGGGATGCTTGGCCAGCATCATCTTGTATGGTGTAACTCTGAGCCCGCCGGGGTAGCCGGTGTGGCGGTAGTATACCTTCTGCTCGGACTTCTTGCCCATGATCTTGATCTTCTCGACATTGACCACGACCACAAAGTCGCCGCCGTCCATCGAGGGGGTGTAGGTGGGCTTGTGCTTGCCCCGCAGCAGGGTGGAGATCTGCGAGGCCAGCCGGCCCAGCACCTGGGCGTTGGCGTCGATCACGAGCCAATCGCGCTGCACCTCGGAGGCTTTCTGATGATACGTCTTCACAGTTGTTTATCCTTCTTGGTTTTCCGTTACGCCCGCTCGTCGTCCCAGCGCACAAGTTCGGGCGGGTAGCTTACCCACGTAAGTGTCAGGCCGTGGGGAGCGGCGGTTGGCCCCGCCGCCTTGCGGTCACGCTGCTCCAGCATGCGCTGAAGCTCCGCCGCCCGCATTCGGCCCCGCCCCACCAGCAGCAGCGTGCCGACAATCACGCGCACCATATGCTGGAGAAAGGCGTTTGCCGCCAGGTCGATCGCGATCAGCCGCCGCCCAAACAGCTCGACCTCAGCAACTTGGGCTTTGTGTACCGTCCTCACTGTGCTCTTCTGGTCGGGCGACTGCACCGTGAATCCGGCGAAGTCGTGGGTCCCTTCCAGCGTGGGCAGCGTCTCGGCCATAGCGCTTATGTCGAGCGATTGTGCTACATGGAGCGCCAGATGCCGCAGAGTGGGCAACGGCACTGGGCTATTATCGATCAGATAGCGATAGTCACGCCGGGTTGCGCTGTAGCGCGCGTGAAAATCCGGCCCAACCTCCTGCGCTGCCAGGATGCGCGCATCCTTCGGCAGCAGAGCATTCATGCCGCGCAGCACCGTGTTGAGCGGGTGGCGCGCTTCCGTTTGTACGTTCGCCACCTGGCCGTGGGCGTGGACCCCCGAGTCGGTGCGCCCGGCCAGGTTGAAGCGCTTGCGCTCCTGGGTCAAACTCTCCCAGGCGGCTTCGACAGCCCCTTGCACCGAGCGCCCCTGACTCTGCCACTGGGAGCCGATGAAAGCAGTGCCATCGTACGCCAGGCGCAGCGCGATATTCCTCACTACACCAGCTCGATCAGCGCCATCTCGGCGCCGTCGCCCTGGCGCGGCCCGAGCTTCGTGATACGGGTGTAGCCGCCGTTGCGGCCCGCGTAATCCTGCGGCACGAAGGTGAAGATCTGGCGCATCGCGACCTTGCTGTCCAGCTTCGAGAGCACCATGCGCCGCGTGTGGGGGGTATCCTCACGGGCGAGCGTGATCAGCTTCTCCATCTCGGGCTGCACGGCCTTGGCCTTCGCAATGGTCGTGGTGAGCTTGCGATGCTCAATCAGGGCGATCATCAGGTTGCGGTAGAGCGCCTTGCGATGCTCGTACGAGCGGCTTAGCAGCTTCCCTGCGTGTCGGTGTCGCATTGTCTTATCCTCAACGGTGATAACCAGGGCGACGCCCTACCCATCACCTATTCCCTTGGCTTCAAAAACTGTCGCTACTCGA
>JAYUYB010000476.1:0-9287 GCA_043752655.1 Chloroflexota bacterium | reverse complement strand
GCAGCCTGCCGCTCGTCACCGCCCAGGTGCGCAACGGCTTCGGCTACCACCAGGTGGATCTGTTCCTGCTCGACGAGGAGACCAACGAGCTTGTGCTCGCCGCCGAGGCAGGCGCCTACCCCGCCATCCCGCTCGGCTACCGCCAGCACGTCAACCTCGGCCTGCTCGGCCGCGCCGCCCGCAGCGCCCAGATCGTAAGCACTGACGACGCCCCCAGCGAGCCCGATCTGCTCGCTCTCGCCGAGCGCAGCGCCACCCGCGCCGAGCTGGTGGTGCCGATTGTCGCAAGCGGCCGCGTCCTCGGCGTGCTGAACGTCGAGTCGCCCGCCCCCGCCGCCTTCTCCGACCAGGATCGCCACCTGCTCGAGACGGTGGCCGATATACTCGCCGGGACTCTGGAGAACGCCCGCCTGTTCCGCAAGGCCCAGGCCGCCGCCGTGCTGGAGGAGCGCAACCGCCTGGCCCGCGAGCTCCACGACAGCGTCACCCAGCAGCTCTTCAGCATGACCCTGACCTCGCAGGCCGCCCGCGCCCAGCTTGAGCGCAACCCGCAGCGCGTCGCCGCTATGCTCGAGCGGCTCCAGGAGACCTCCACCGCCGCCCTCGCCGAGATGCGCGCCCTGATCTTCCAGCTGCGACCGCCCGCCCTGCGCGACCAAGGCCTCGTCGCCGCGCTCCAGCAGCTTGCCCAGCTGCTCGCCCGCCGCGAGGGCATGGTGATCGGCCTGAGCGTGGTGGGCGACGAGCGGCTTGCCCGCGGCATGGAGCAGCCGCTCTACCGCATCGTCCAGGAGGCGCTCAACAACGTATTTAAGCACGCCAACGCCCAGAATGTGCAGGTGAGCCTGGAGTTTGCGTCCGACCACGTGCGCCTCGGCGTGGCGGACGACGGCCAGGGCTTCGACCTCGACGCCGCACCCACGGGCGATGGACGCCACCTGGGTATGCTCAGCATGCGCGAGCGCGCCGCCGAGATCGGTGGTGCAATGGAGCTGCGCTCCGCCGTGGGCAGCGGCACCGAGGTGGTCGTCACCGTGCCCCGCAGCGCCGCTGTGACATAATCTCGTCACGATCCACGCCCCACGGGGTGTACAATGGTGTCACTATCCGCTGAGCAATAAGGAGGCCGCCGATGGAACCGATCAACGTGATGCTCATCGATGATCACCGCGTGGTGCGCCAGGGCCTGCGCGACTTCCTCGAGCTCCAGGAGGACATCGAGATTGTGGGCGAGGCCGCCAACGGCGAGGATGGCGTACAGCTGGCCCGCGAGCTGCTGCCCGACGTGGTGCTGATGGATCTGGTGATGCCGGGTATGGACGGCGTGGAGACGACCCGCAGGCTGAAGGCGGCAAGCCCCAGTACCAGGGTGATCGTGCTCACCAGCTTCGCCGACGACAACAAGGTCTTCCCCGCCATCAAGGCGGGCGCAATCTCCTACCTGCTCAAGGACATCTCCCCCGAGGATCTGGCCCACGCCATCCGCGCCGCCCAGCGCAACGAGGCCGTGCTCCACCCCGAGGTCGCCGCCAAGCTTATGCAGGAGTTTAGCGCACCAAAGAGCAACGAGGCCATGGTCGAGCAGCTCACCGCCCGCGAGATGGACGTGCTGCGCCTGATCGCCAAGGGCAAGTCCAACAAGGAGATAGCCGACAATCTTATCGTGTCAGAAAAGACGATCAAGACTCACGTTTCTAACATTCTGTCAAAGCTCCACCTTGCAGACCGCACACAAGTGGCAATTTACGCACTTCGACAGCGGCTGGTACCCATGGAATAGCTTTACACAAATAACTGGATGTGTAAAGCCTTATGCCGTTGTCATTGACAGCGGCATTTGTTAGCTTGACTTTGCCGGAAGCGTGTAGTAGAATGTTTGTGCGTCTACTTGCTAGCGGCTAGAGAGGCTTGATGATCAGGCGTAACCTTTCTTTGGAGCTACGCTGGCTTGCTTGGCTTGCAGGGTTGCTGGAGGGCGAAGGCTCGTTCAGCCGTGCAACTCCGGCAATGCCCCGTCGCCCCCGCTGCTCTGTCAGCATGACCGACCGCGACATCATCGAGCGCGTCTGTGAGCTCTGGGGCACTCGCCTTTATACGCACATTCCCAAGGTCAAGCGCTACAAGCCTGTTTTCCGCACCGAGCTTGTTGGCGGCAGCGCCGTCGCAATGATGGCGCTGCTCAGCCCTCACATGGGCGAGCGCCGACGTGGGCGCATCGCCGAGCTCATTGGCCCCGCTGTGCAGACCGCGCTGCTCCGCGAGGCCAGGTCGTACTATGGGCTACGCTGGGCGGCATAAGGCATAATAATAGTTCGGAAATCTGTGTCATCTGTGGATAGTCCTGCGTTACGGGAGAGAGGCCAGCGATGGCGCGCATGATCCTGCTCGGCACAGGCACCGGGCTGCCGGATGTTGATCGGGGCAACACACACATGCTCTGGGAAGGCCCGGGCGGCCCGCTGCTGATCGACGCGGGCGGCAGCACCTACGAGCGACTGCTGCGTGCGGGGATCGACCCGCAGAGCCTGGCTGGGGTGCTGCTCACCCACAGCCACTGCGACCACATTAACGGCCTGCCAGGGCTGATCTTCAGCATGCGGCTTGGCGGGCGCGAGGCGCCGCTGCCGATCTACGGGCTGGCGCCTACCCTGGAGATCATGCGCGCCACAATCGAGGCAATGCGCGTGGAGTACCACGTGCCGCTGGACTGGCGCGTGATCGAGGCTGGCGACACGCTGCCGCTTGCGGAGGGCTGGCAGCTTCGCACCGCGCTTACCGCCCACAGCCGCCCGTGCGTGGCCCTGCGCTTCGCCGGGCCGGCGGGCGCGGACGACCTCGCCTACTCGGCCGACAGCGAGCCCTGCCCAGCGCTGGCGGCGCTGTTTACCGGCGCCGCCACGCTGATCCACGAGGCCACCACGCCGGAGCCTTTCGCGGGCCACACCACGCCTTTGCAGGCCGGCGCAGTGGCAGCGGCGGCAGGTGCGCGGCGGCTCGTCCTGGTGCATTACAGCCCCCGCTGGACCCAGCCGGAGCAGGAGGCGCTGGCGGCCATGCGCGCAGGCGGCTTCGGCGGCGTGGCAGAGATTGGGCGCGACGGCCAGGTGGTCGAGCTCTGACGCGCAATAGCCGATAGTCCACCGTCCACCGTCCACCGTCCACCGTCCACCGTCTCCGCCCTTGATTCAGACCCACCCCACGGCTATAATAAGCTCCTGTGCGCGTTATCGTCATCACAAGCGCCGATAACATCGCCGCACTGCTGCCTGCCGCGAGGTCGGGAACCCTATGCGTGAGCGCGTCTATCGAAGCGAGGCCTTGATCCTGCGCCGCAGCGACTTCGGCGAGGCCGACCGCCTGCTGCTGCTCGCCACACCTGCGGGCAAGCGGCGGGTGGTGGCGAAGGGCGTGCGCAAGACCACCAGCAAGCTCGCGGGCTACATCGAGCTGTTCACACGCGCAAGCCTGATGCTCGCCGTGGGGCGTAACCTCGACATCATTACGCAAAGCCAGATTGTGAACGGGCACGCCGCGCTGCGGCGCGATCTGCTGCGCCTGAGCTGCGCCTACTACACCGCCGAGCTCTACGACCGCTTCACCGAGGAGCAGGACGAGAGCCGCCCGCTCTACGAGCTGCTGGTGGAGGTGTATGCCGCCCTGGACAGCTCGGCCAACCCTGATCTGGTGCTGCGGGCCTACGAGCTGCGCCTGCTGCACCTCACCGGCTACAGGCCACAGCTGCAGCGCTGCGTCGTCTGCAACGAACTGCTTACCGAGACGGCGGATCGCTTCAGCCCCACGCTTGGCGGCGTGATCTGCCCGCGTGATCGCGATGCCGACCGGGCAGCCCTGGCCATGAGCGGGGCGGCCTTTCGGCTGCTGCGTTACCTCCAGAGCCAGCCGACCGCGGCGATCGAGGCCCTGCGCCTCTCGCCTGAGGTGCGCGGCGAGGTCGAGCGCCTGCTGCGCTCCTACCTGCGCCGGCTGCTGGAGCGTGATCTCAAGTCGGTCGCGTTTCTTGAAGATGCAATGCGCGCCGAATAAGGGAACCCAATGCCATCCTACGTCGAGAGCCTCCTGGGCCGTGGCGAGCAGATCCTCTACATCGCTCGCCAGCATATCTTCGTGCTGATCGCCAACATCCTCAGCGAGCTGGCCCTGATCGCCCTGCTTGTGGCGGCGGGCGTGGCCTCGAACATGGCCTTTGACACCGCCAGCATCGTGGTCGGCGGCATGACGGCGAGCAACCTCATCCTGCTGATCTGCGTCGGCATCAGCGTGATCGTCCTGATCAGCGGCCTGGTCGACTATATGCGCTGGAACGGCGAGCAGTACATCGTCACCGACCGGCGCGTGATCCAGGTGCGCGGCATCCTCAACAAGCGCGTCATCGACTCGTCGCTGGAGAAGATCAACGATGTGGAGCTGCGGCAGAGCCTGCTTGGGCGCCTGCTGGACTTCGGCACTGTCGAGATCCTTACCGGCGCAGGCGAGGAGGGCGCTAACCTGATGGATCGCATTCAGGGCCCAATGGATTTTAAGAAGGCCATGCTAGAGGCCAAGCACAACCACGAGCGCGGCTACGGCTACCTTGATCCCGGCTACCAGCCCGCGCGCGGCGCCGCGCCTAGCGCCCCCGCCGACATCCAGCACGTCCTGGAGGAGCTGGCCGCCCTGCGCGACCGCGGAATCCTCTCCGCCGACGAGTTCGAGGCCAAGAAGCGCGAGTTGCTGAGCAGAATCTAAATGTACGACCTCATCGAGCAGGCAAGAGCGGCTATCGTCGGACGGATCAGCGTGACGCCTCGCGTGGGCCTCATCCTCGGCTCTGGGCTGGGCGCCCTGGCCGACGAGCTTGAGCAGGCGGTGGTGGTGCCCTACGCCGCCATCCCCGGCTTCCACGAGCCAAGGGTGCAGGGCCATCGTGGCGAGCTGGCGCTGGGGCGCCTGGCGGGGGTGCCGGTGGCGGTGCTGCGCGGGCGCTTCCACTTCTACGAGGGCTACAGCATGCAGGAGGTCACCTTCCCGGTGCGCGTGCTGCGCGCCCTGGGCTGCGACAGCCTGATTGTCACCAACGCGGCAGGCGGCCTACGCCCCGACTGGGCCGTGGGCGACATTATGCGTATCAGCGACCACATCTTCCTGCCGGGAATGGTCGGCCATCACCCGCTGCACGGCCCCAACGACGAGCGCCTCGGCACACGTTTCCCCGCCATGGTCGGCGCCTATGAGAACGAGCTGGTAGGCATTGTGCGCGCAGCGGCGGCGGCGCAGGGCCTCACGCTGCGCGAGGGCGTCTACTGCATGTTGTCCGGGCCAAGCTTCGAGAGCGCGGCCGAGCTGCGCATGCTGCGCATCTGGGGCGCCGACGCTGTGGGCATGTCTACTGCCCCCGAGGTGATCGTGGCTCAGCACGCTGGCATGCGCGTGCTCGGCCTCTCGCTGATCACCAACCTGGCCATGCCCGATGGCCCGCCCGCCAACCACGCCGAGGTGCTGGAGGCAGGCGAACTTGCCAAGCCGAAGTTCAGCGCCCTGCTCAAGGGCGTGCTGGCTGGGATGTAGCTACGGCCAGAGTGCTGAGTGCTGATTGAGCGCGGTTTGCGGTGCTCGACCTGTCCCCTGTCCCCTGTTCCCTTGTAGAAAGGCATCCATGCGCGCGCTAACCCCCCTCGACAAGGTGAGCGTGATCGACGCGGCAACGCGGAAGAAGCTGTCCGACTACTGGATCACCAGCGTGGAGGAGTTTATCTCCACGGCGCGCGCCAGCAACCAGCAGTACCAGAGCGGGCGCGCCGCCCTCGCCGTGGCCCTCGGCGTTGGCGACGACAAGCTCAAGGCCATGCTGGATGCCGCCCTGCCATTCCTGCCGCCCGATCTCTCCTTCAGCGTGCCAGTGGAGCTCGACGTTGGCGAGGGCCTGTTCCTCGGTAACTTCAGCGACATCGACAGCGCCTCGTTTGGGCCACCCGTGGCGTTGCCGCCCGCCGTCGAGCCCCTAGCCAAGCTGCCGAAGGCCGCCTACCAGGGCGTGCGCAACAGCTGTGTCGCCTTTAGCCTGGCCGCGATCTACCAGACCCTGAGCAACGATGCTACCGACCTCTCCGAGCAGTTCTTCTACTGGGTTTGTAAAGACCGCGATAAGATCCCGGGCGATGTGGGCACCGACCCGATGCTCGCCGTGCGTATGCTCCAGGAGATCGGCATCTGCACCGAGGCCACCTGGCCCTACAAGCCCACCCCGAGCGACAGCGCCAACCCTGGGCATACGCGCCCCCCGGAGCAAGCCTTCACAGAGGCTGGGCAGCGGCGGATCAAGAAGTTCCAGCAGCTGCCCGGCAAGGATTTTCGCCAGATCAAGGCCGCCCTGGCCGCCGGCAAGCCCGTGCTGATCGGCCTGCCGATCTGGGAGCACTGGCAGGGCGCGTGGCAGGGCCAGACCAGGGGCCGCCTGCGCTCGCCCATGCCGGGGGAGCGGCGCAAGGGCGGCCACGCGATGTGCGTGGTCGGCTACCGCGACGACACGAGCGCCCCCGGTGGGGGCTACTTTATTGTGCGCAACTCCTGGGGGCCGGAGTGGGCCAAGGATAACTCCGACGGGCCGGGCTACTGCCACGTGCCCTACAAGCTTGTCTTTGAGCAAGGCCTGGCTGCCATCGCCGTTGAGGGCGTGCAGAGCGCGAGCACGCCCCCCGCGCCGGGAGGCACAGCGGCAAAAGTCAAGCCCGCAGGGTCGCTGGGCGGCGGCACCGTGAGCCTGGACGACGTGTACAGCGAGCTCCAGGCTACGCGCGCGGAGCTCCAAGGCGAGCTCAAAGCCCTGCGCGAGCTACTAGGCGCGGGGCAGGCAGCGGGCGGGGCGTTGCCAGAACGATCAATGAAGGGAGAAGCGGCTACCATGACGGCATCAGACAACTCGCCAGATTCGCTGCGCGCCATCCACGCCGATGCGACAAAGCTGCGCGAGCAGCTCAACGCCCTGATCAGCCGCATGGAGGCGCTGCTCGATCCCACGCCGACGGCCACAACTGCTGCAGTTGTCGCCGCCGCGATTGCCCCCGTAGCGCCCCTGGCTGCGGCAGATCTGGCGGCAAAGCCTGGCCCACCAATGCAGGCGCCGGCAGGAGCGCGCAGCGGCCCGCTGAGCTTTCTCGCAGGGAAAGCCACTCGCAAAGAGGATCAGCTGGCCCCGCTCGGCCTGGGCCTGGAGGGCAAGCCGCTGCTAGAGCTTGACGCCGAGGCGGGCGCGGCCTTCGCCAAAGGCAAGTTCAGCGCCGAGGGCAAAGAGCAGATCAGCCTCTTCAAGGCGAAGAAGCAGTCGCTGGTGGCCCACCTTGGCGTCACCGCCGACATCTCGGCCCAGGATCTCGACTCGTCGCGCTGGGCCGTGGTGATCAACGCGTTGGAGGACTCGGCGCTGATCAAGGCTGTCTGGCCGCTGATCGAGCATCGCATGCAGCAGATGAAGCTTACCCCGCCCGCCGTAAGCTTCAAGGAGGGCGAGAACGCCGCCGCCTGGCTTGGACGGCACAGCGACGGCGGCAAGCAAAACCTGCGCGATCACTGGGGCAAAATCCCGCCGGTGATGATCTATCGCCCCGGCGACGGGGTAGCGAAGTGGCTCGGACGCCACGGTGTTGCCAGCGGCCCGGTGGACCCACGGCGCGGCGTGCCGTACTACCTGCTGATTCTAGGGCGTCCTGGCCCGCTCAACGCAGACGACGAGGCCCACATCCCCATGAACTTCCAGTACCTGCTGGACATCTTCTGGGGCGTGGGGCGGCTCTGCTTCAACGACGCCCAGGGCCAGCATCGCCTGGACGACTACGCCGCCTACGCCGAGAAGGTGATCAACTTTGAGCAGGCCAGCGATGCGAAGGAGCGGCTGCTGAAAGAGATCGTCTACTTTAGCACCACGCACGAGCTGGATGTCGCCACGATCCGCAGCACCAACGAGCTGGTGACGCCGCTCACGCGCTGGCACGAGAACAAAGCGAACACGCCTGCGAAACTGGCGTTTGGCAAGCGCGCCTTCATCGGCGAGGAGGCCTCGCGGGCCAATCTGCTCTCGGTGCTGAGCGGCAGCGGCCAGAGCAAGCCGCCGGCCATCCTCTTCACCGCCGGGCACGGGCTGGGGCTGCCGCTCAGCGACGAGCGCCTATCGATGCACCAGGGCGCCCTGATCACCAAAGAGTGGAGCGGCGACGGGCCGGTCTCGCGGGATCACTGGTTCGCCGGCGAGAACCTGGGGAGCGACACAAAGGTCGAGGGCATGTTCGCCTTCCTCTTCGCCTGCTACGGGGCCGGCTGTCCTGAAAAAGACGAGTTCGTGTTCGACCCCGAGATCGGCGCGGAGGATGGGCGCCCGCAGGTGGCGAACTTCCCGCTGATCGCGCAGCTGCCCCAGCGGCTGCTGGTGAACGGGGCCTTGGGCGTGCTCGGGCATGTGGACCGGGCCTGGACCTTCTCGTTCAGCGGCATCGAGGATGTGAAAGGCCAGTCGCAGCCGTTCGAGGATGTGCTGGGCCGGCTGCTCCAGGGCAAGCGCGCGGGCGACGCGACCGACCAGTTCAACATCATCCAGGGCGACCGGGCGATGGCGCTCACCGAGGAGCTAGAGAACATCAAGTTCGGCAAGCTCGTGGAGGATGGCGAGCTCTCGCGGCTCTGGATGGCCCGCAACGACGCGCGCAACTACGCGCTGCTGGGCGACCCGGCGGCGCGGCTGCCGTTTTAAACTTGGGGCTCCGCAACGGGCTGCACAACGGGCGACCACAAGGGTCGCCCCTACGGACTTTGGGGCGACCACGCGACCACGACTGATTCCCTTTTTGGAGAGATTATGCGCCCCGCCGCGCTGCCCTATCTTGTGCTGTTCGCCGGGGTGCTTGTGGCCTCCACGGCCGCCATCGCAACCCGCTACGCGCAGGGCGCAGGCATGCCCTCGCTCACCATCGCCGCAGGGCGCCTGTGTATTGCGGCCCTGATCCTTACGCCGTTGGCCTGGGGGCGCGTCGGGCCAGAGCTGCGCGGGCTGCGCGGGCGCGACCTGCTGCTCGCGTTTACCTCTGGCAGCTTTCTGGCCGTGCATTTTGCCAGCTGGATCAGCTCGCTCGCCTACACCTCGGTGGCATCCAGCGTTGCGCTTGTCGCCACCAACCCGCTCTGGGTAGGTGTGGGCTCGCTGCTGATCTTCCGCGAGCGGCTGGGCTGGCGCAGCATGGTAGGCATTGGGGCGACGCTGCTGGGCACACTGCTGATCGCCCTGTCGGACAGCGTGGCCAGCA
>JAYUYB010000475.1:0-3854 GCA_043752655.1 Chloroflexota bacterium | reverse complement strand
CGTGCTACAATGCGGCGAAACACTGAGCGCTGCTCTATGGAGTCCGCCGATGGACACCCTCATCCTTATTCTTCGTTATGGCTTTCTCGTGGCCCTTGCGGTGGAGGCGGCACTGATCGGGCGCGCGCTCTTCGGCATGCTGCGCGAGAAGGCGCGGGCGGCCTCGTCGGATCAGAGCACTGTCGTAAGCGCCGCGCCTGCTGAGGAGTAGCCTGTGCCCCACAGGATTCTGCACATCTCCGACCTCCACGTGGGGCCGCCATTTCGGCGCAGCATCGCCGACGCCCTGATCCACCAGGCCCATACGATCAAGCCCGACCTGCTGGTGATCTCCGGCGACTTTGTGCAGCGCGCCGACTATTTAGAGCAGTGGCGGGCCGCCCAGGAGCTGATCGCCGCCCTGCCCGGCCCGCAGCTGGTGGTGCCCGGCAACCACGACGTGCCGCTCTACAACGCCCACCTGCGCCTGCTCAACCCGCTCGGGCGCTACCGGCGCTACATTAGCCCAGAGCTGAACCCGGTCTTCGAGCGCCCCGGCCTCGTGGTGATCGGCGCCGTTACGGCCCACGGCCTAACAGTAGACAACGGGCGTGTGAGCGCCGCGCAGGCCGCCACGCTGCGCCACAGCTTTGCGCGCTACCCCGCTGGCACCGCGAAGGTGGCCGTCTGGCACCACCCGGTCGTGAACCCGCCAGGGCTGAATAAGAACCGCGTGATGGCGGGCGCCGCAGCGGCTATAAAGCTGCTGGACGCGTGCGACGTGGAGCTGCTACTCTGTGGGCACATGCACGTCTCCTACATTGGCAACACGCTGGATGTGGCGGGCGAGCTGCGCCAGGGCACGATCATCTGCCAGAGCGGCACGAGCACCTCGCGCAGGGGCTACGGGCGCGAGCACGGCAAGAACTCCTGCAACCTGATCGAGATCGACAAGCAGGCCATCCGCGTGAGCCAGCTGCTCTACCTGGAGGACGCGGGCCGCTTTGTGCCCTTCGCCGAGCATAGCTTCCCCCGCCGCGGCGCCGGTGTCTACGAGCTGCCGCGCTCTGAGCGCGAGGTGAGCGTGAAGGGTTGACGGTGGACGGTGGACGGTGGACGACCGGAGAGCGGGTGTGCGGCAGTCGTCCGTGGTCGGTCGGCGCAATCGGAAACAAACGTTACGTGCGTAATCTGTGGATGGTTTTGCTGATCACCCTTGGCGCCTGCGCGCCCAGCCCCCCCGCCGACACCGAAGGCCCCGTGCGTGCGGCGGAGGCGTTTGTCGCCGCCCTGGAGGCACGCGATACGAGCGCGATCATCAGGCTGCTAGAGCCAAGCGACTGGCGCGGCGAGATCGGCCCCGAGCTGCGCTCCTACCTCGGCCTGATGGAGGAGCTTGAGCTGCGCGACCCGCAGTACAGCGTGCTGGAGCAGCAGGGCGACACCGCCGTAGTGCAGGTGACGGGCAGCTTCGCCTACAAGTTCGCCGAGGGCGGCGCCAGCGGAGAACGCCCAGTCGATCTGCGCGTCGAGACGGTGCGCGTCGCCGATCAGTGGTACCTGCGCGGCCTCGATCTTCCACAGCCTTAATGCGACAAGCAACCCGTAAAAAGGTGAGTGGGGGACGGTTGAGCCTTTTGCCTTTTGCCTTTTGCCTTTTGCATTTGCTCCTCCCCGCGCTAGCCCTCGCCCAGATCGCCCCGCCCAACGACCCGCTCTACGAGCGCCAGTGGGCCCTGGAGCGCATCGGGGCGCCCTGCGCCTGGGCGCGCAGCACCGGCAGCCAGGCTGTGACGGTGGCCGTGGTGGACAGCGGGGTTGATCTGGGCCACCCCGACCTGGTGCAGCGCGTGCGCAAGGATGGCTTCGACTTTGTGGACAACGACGACGACCCGCGTGACGAGAATGGCCACGGCACCCATGTGGCCGGGATCATCGCCGCAGCCCTGGGCAATGGCGAGGGCGGCACGGGGCTCGCACCCGGCGTGCAGATTCTGCCCGTGCGCGTGATGAGCGCCGAGGGCTCCGGCTCGGATCGTGCGATTGCGGCCGGGATCACCTACGCCGTGGATCGCGGCGCCCGCGTGATCAACCTGAGCCTGGGGGCCACTCTGCTGCTCGCCACCCCCGACAGCTCGCCCCTGGTGATCCGCGCCATCCGCAACGCCCTCGCCGCCGATGTGGTGGTGGTGGTGGCCGCCGGCAACGATTTTGTGCCCCTGCCCAACGCCATTGTCGGCGAGAATAGCGCTGTGCTAGTGGTGGCCGCCTCTGATCGCGACGATCACAAGGCCGACTTCTCTAACTCTGGCCCCTGGGTTGACGTGACGGCGCCAGGCGAGCGCATCGTCTCCACCATGCCCACCTACGAGGTCTACCTTACGAGCGCGGCGTTGCCGCCCGAGGAGCGCTTCGAGCAGCGGTACGACTCGATGAGCGGCACCTCGCAGGCGGCGCCCTTTGTGTCGGCGCTGGCCGCGCTGCTGCTGAGCGCCCACCCCGACTGGAGCGCAGATCAGGTGCGCGAGGCGATCACCGGCTACGCCGCCGACATCTACCCCAATCACCCCTCGTACTACCGGCGGCTGCGGCTGCTCGGCAGCGGCCGCCTCGACGCCTGCGCCGCCCTCGCTCAGGAGCGCCCGGCGTCGAATCCCCTGGCAGCCTTGCTTGTCCAGGTTGGCGCCATCCCGCTCGCGGTAGGCGCCGCCGGTGTCTGCCTGCTGGCGCTGGCGCTGGTGGGCGCCGGGGTCGCCTTTGCGCGTCGCAGGCGCCCGCTGCCCGCCCCGCCGCTCGCCTCTGGCCCACTACCTAGCTTCACCCCATCGCCCGCCGCCAATACCGGCGACACCTTGCTGGCGGCCCAGGTGGCGTGGGGCACGCTGCGCATCCTGGCGGGGCCACACGCGCCGGCGAGCTTCGTCCTGGCCGGGGCCGAGCTGATCATCGGGCGTCAGAGCGGCTGCGCCATCCAGCTCCCCGGCGACCCCACGCTCTCCCGCCAGCACGCGCGCCTCAGCCTGCGCGACGGCCGCGTGCTTGTCGAGGATCTTGGCAGCAGCCACGGCACGCTCGTCTCCGGGCGCCGCATCGTCGGCCCTACGCCCTTGCTTCCAGGCGACACGCTCACTGTGGGCGGCACAACGCTGCGGCTGGAGCACTGAGGCATATCATCCACAGATGACGCAGATGACGCAGATTTCCGGCCCATTTTTGGCCCTGAGGGTTGCGGTTCTTCATCTGCGCAATCTGCGTCATCTGTGGATAATAGCTTGTATGAACGATAGCCTGCTCGCATCACAGATCGCCGCACTGCGCCAGGCCATGGCCGATCCGACGCCGCTAGAGGCCGAGCAGCTGCTGATACTGCGCGATCTTGCGGGGCGCCCGCTGCGGCCTATGCTGCCGCCCGAGGGCGTGACCCCGCGTGAGGCCGCCGCGCTGCTGCTGCTCTACCCGCACGACGGCGAGCTCTGGCTGCCGCTCACCGTGCGTTCGGCGCGGCTCACCACCCACCGGGGCGAGGTGTCGCTCCCCGGCGGCGGCGCCGACCCCGGCGATGCGGGGCCGTCGGCCACGGCGCTGCGCGAGGCCTGGGAGGAGCTTGGCATCGAGCCCGCCAGCGTCGAGCTGCTCGGCACACTCACGGCCTTCTACATCCCGCCGAGCAACAATCGGCTCACCCCAGTGGTGGGGCTGAGTGCGGCCGCGCCCACGCTGCGGCCCGACCCTAGAGAGGTCGAGTCGGCCTTCAGCGTGCCACTGCGCGCCCTGCTCGACCCGGCCACCGTGCGCGAGGAGCTATGGGAGCGGCAGGGGGTGCAGCTGCGCGTCCCCTTCTTTGAGCTGGGGGGCCACAAGGTCTGGGGCGCCAC
>JAYUYB010000474.1:0-3857 GCA_043752655.1 Chloroflexota bacterium | reverse complement strand
AGCGCGCGGCGATGCGCTCGCGCAGCAGCTGCTCCACCTCGCGATCCGCCTGCGTCACCCAGCTGCGATCCGCCTTGCGCTCCGCACGCACATTGTTGAAAAAGCTGCGGGCGTGGGCGCCGCCCTCGCGCACCCAGGCCAGCACCTCGGCCATATCGATCATGCTCACAGGCTTCTCGCTTCCTTCGGCTTCGCGCCGGGCATGGTATCCACAGATGACACAGATTTCCGGATCATTGTACGTCCCGTCTGCGCTTCCTGTACAATATTATAGAGATCCGCGAAATCCGCACCCACCACGAAACGCTTCTGGGAAGGTGCTATGCCACGAACGCCTGGCCTGGTGGAAGCCTTCCCGGAAGCTCGAACATGAAGCCATTGAGTAGTGCAGACGTCCTGATCATCGGCGCAGGGCCGGCCGGCCTCGCCCTGAGCTACCACCTTCGCCGCCTGGGGCTTGCGCACACGCTGCTCGAGGCAGGGCGCGTGGGCGAGAGCTGGCGCAGCCGGCGCTGGGACTCGCTGCGGCTCGTGGCGCCAAACTGGCACCTTCAGCTGCCCGGTATGCCGTACACGGGGGCAGACCCGGACGGCTTTCTCTGCCGCGACGGGGTGGTCGCCTACATCGAGGCGTACGCCCAGTCCATCAGTGCGCCAGTGCGGGCCAATGTCGTTGTCCACGCCATCACCGCGCAGCCCGGCAGCGACGAGCTGCACGTGCAGAGCGAGATTGGCAGCCTGAGCGCCACACACGTTGTGGTCGCCACAGGTGCCTACAGCACGCCCCGGCTGCCAGCATACGCATCCCAGCTGCCCCCACGGCTCGTCCAGCTGCACAGCATTGGCTACCAGCGGCCCGCGCAGCTGCCGCCAGGGGCCGTGCTGGTGGTGGGCAGCGGCGAGTCCGGCTGCCAGATCGCGGACGAGCTGCGCAATGCCGGGCGCGAGGTCTGGCTCGCCGTCGGGCGCGGCGGCTGGCTCCCGCGCCGCTACCGTGGCCGCGACTGCGTGGCCTGGATCACGGCCTTGGGCGGCTTCGAGCAGACGGTGGCCGAGCTGCCCGGCGGCGACCCGCGCAACGCCCCGCCCGGCCCCCAGCTTACCGGCCAGGGCGGCGGGCACGACTTGAACCTGCACACGCTGGCGCGGGCAGGCGTGCGCCTCGTGGGCCACCTGGAGGGCGCGGCGGGCGAGCAGCTAAACTTTGCGCCGAATCTCCAGCAGCAGATCGCCGCCGCCGACGCGGTGGCCGCAGGCTTTTGTCAGGCGGTCGATGCGTATGTCGCGCAGCGCGGCATCGACGCGCCGAAGGAGCCGCCGCCGGTGTATGCCGATGCGTTTGCAGCAGGCGCCCCCACCGAGCTAGACCTGGCGCGTGCCAAGATCAGCAGCGTGATCTGGGCCACCGGCTACCGCCCCGACTATAGCTGGATCAAGCTGCCGGTCTTTGCAGCCGACGGCTACCCCATCCACACGCGCGGCGTTACCCGCTGGCCTGGGCTGGCGTTCCTTGGGCTGGAGTGGCAGCACAACGCCAAATCGCATGTCTTCCAGGGGCTCGGCGACGACGCGGCGCATCTGGCCGCGCTGATCGGCGCGCAGCGCGAGGGGCGCCAGTGATCATCGTTGTTGGCGCGGGGCCTGCGGGGCTCGCCATAGCCTACGAGCTGAAGCGGCGCGGCCTCGCCTACCGCGTGCTAGAGCGGGAGCGCGTGGGCGCAGCATGGACGCACCACTACGACCGGCTGCACCTCCACACGCTCAAGGCCGTCTCGGCGCTGCCGGGCCTGCCGATGCCGGCGAGCTACCCGCCCTTCCCCAGTGCGGCGCAGTTCCACGCTTACCTGCGGGCCTACGCCACGCACTTTGCACTGAAGATCAGCACCGGCGTGAGCCTGGAGCGCGCCGACTTCGCCCAGGGCCAGTGGCAGCTTCACACGAATACGGGGCCGCTCAGCGCCAAGCTGCTGGTGCTGGCAACAGGGATCTGGAGCGCGCCGGTGCGGCCGGCCATCCCAGGGGAGGCCGAGTTTGGCGGGCCGATCATTCACAGCCGCGACTACCACAACCCGCAGCCCTACGTCGGCCAGCGCGTGCTGGTGGTGGGCACAGGTAACTCGGGCAGCGAGATCGCGGTCGATCTGGCCGAGCACGGTGTGGACACCGCCATTGCTGTGCGCAGCGGCGTGGCCTTCGGGCCAAAGCTCACCTCTGCCACACTGGCCCGCCTAGCAGCCTGGCTATTCCGCACGCTGCCACGGCCCCTGGCCGCGCGGCTGCTGCGGCGGCGCAACTTCGCCAAGCTAGGACTGCCGCTGCCGCCCGGCTCGCCGCTCGACCACTTCCCGGTGGTGGGCTACGAGCTGCCGCAGGCGGTGGCGGCCGAGCGTGTGGCAACCTACGGCGCCCTAGTGCGCCTGAGCCACGGCACGGCCCACTTCGCCGACGGCCGCGCCGCGCCCTGCGACGCGGTGATCCTGGCCACCGGCTTTCGCCCAGCCCTGGATGCTGTGGCCAATACGCTGGAGCTGGACGCGCGAGGCAGGCCGCGCCTGGACCGACAGTGGCGCGCTGTTGGCAACCCGCAGCTTGTGTGTGTGGGCTACAGCTACCCCACCACCGAGGGCTGGCTCCAGGCGATCAGCCGGGTGGCGCGTGAGGCGGCCGAGGGAATCGCGGCAGATGGAAGCGCCGGGGCATAAGTATCCGCAGATTGCGCAAATGGGGCCAGGAATAGACCGGAAATCTGCGTCATCTGCGTCATCTGCGGATGCCATGCCCCTCCCCCCCCACCAGCACCTCGCTCGGGAAGCCGTGCTGCACCACCACGTGCCGCTCCACAGTGAAGCCCGCCTGGCCGAGCAGCGCGTGGAGCTGGAGCGGGCGACAGCCGCCGAAGCGCTGCGGGTCGAGGCGGTAGCCCAGCTTCCAGCGCGCCACAAAGAGCCGGCTGCGCAGATCGACGCCCTCGGTGAGCGAGACGAGCACCAGCCGCCCGCTGGGCCGCAGCACGCGCCGAAACTCCGCCAGCACCGCCGGCAGCTCCGCGCCGGGGATCAGGTCGAGCATGTAGGCCGAGAAGAGTCGGTCGAAGCTCGCCGCCGCAAAGGGCAGGCGCGCGGCGTCGCCCTCGCAGAGTGGCGTGTCCGCGCGTGAGCGCGTAAGCTCCAGCATGCCCCGCGCCAGATCATAGCCCACAAGCAAGCCACTTGGGCCGATCAGGGCGTGCAGCGCGGCGTGCTCGGCGCCGGTGCCCACGCCCACGTGCAGCAGCCGCTGCCCCGGCGTCGCCGCCAGCAGCGCGAGGCCAAGCTGCTTGGCCTGTTCCTCGAAGCGCGTTGCGCGGTCCAGGCGCGCGCCGATGGTGTTGTAGATTTGACGAGCCTCGCTGCGCGAGATTGTTGGTTCGATCATGGGGCATCTCTTAGCTACAGCTTCCGGGAAGGTTAAGGCGCGACGAGACTTCAGCTGGAGGGAAGCCTTCCCGGAAGCGCGTCGTGGCGACTTGGAGGGAAGCCTTCCTGGAAGCTGTTACCACCGCGTAAGAATGGCGTAAGAATTGCTCGCTACGCTCTTGAGACAAGCGAACTATATCTACCCAACTACTACACGCTAGTATACTCTGGTATACTTGGCCTACCGAATCAGTGTGAAGAAGCTGTCTACGCACAGCCTGGCAGGGGAGCATCTGTGGTTCACGCGCAAGAGCGGTACGACATCGCCATTATCGGCTCGGGTATTAGCGGCTCAACCCTGGGCGCCATTCTCGCTCGCCACGGCCTCAAGGTGATCATCTTTGAGGCCGGCGTCCACCCTAAGTTCGCCGTCGGCGAGTCGATGATCCTTGAGACCTCGGA
>JAYUYB010000473.1:0-3864 GCA_043752655.1 Chloroflexota bacterium | reverse complement strand
ATTTCACTCGGCTGGTGATACTTTGGACGTGACGAGGTACAAAACCGCAATGAACAGCATGCTAGTCATAGCCAGGCGTGGGTGGAAAACCTATCTCCGCCGCACCCCCTGAACGGTTACGCGATCCTATACACTGGTCCAGAGCAGGCGGTCGCCCTCTAGCGTGAGCCGCGCCGCGCCCTGCTGCTCCAGGTAGGCGAGGTGGGCGGCGATGGCGCCGCTGAAAATTGCGTACTGTGGCACCCCGCCGAGGCTGTGGCCGAGCGCGGCCAGCACACGAGCGGTAATGGCGCTCAGATCACCTGGCTCCGCAAGGGCTGCGCGCACAAGCTCTGTCGCTCGCTCCACGGCAGCCCGGTTGGCCGCCAGCTCGGCCCCAAGCTCGCTGCGCGGTGTAAGTGCGCCGTGGCCAGGGAGGAACCACGCAGCGTCGATAGCAGCCAAGGCCTCCAGCGACTCCAACTGCGTGGCGATGTCGTGGGCGTAGGGCACGCCGTGCTTGGCCAGCACCGCCGCGCCGAAGTAGCCGTCGGCAGCGAGGCAGACGCCATCCACCAGCACGCCGAGCTGCGCGGGGCTATGGCCGGGGAGCCCGAGCAGAGTAAGCTCCACACCCGCTATCTCGACAAGCTGTGTAGCGCCGGGCGGGAGCGGTGCGTCGCCAAGCTCGTGATGCACGGGCGAGCCGGGCGCGAGCACAAACTTGTTGCGCAGCGCGGCGGGCGGGCGGGCGCCGCCGCTAAGGTAGATCGGCTCCAGCGTGGGGTGGCGGATCAGGGCCGCCTCCAAGCATGGCGCGTAGACGCTTGCCTCAGGGTAGTGCCGCAGCAGGAAGGCGTTGCCGCCCACATGGTCGGCGTGGTGGTGCGTGTTGATAATCGCCCGCAGCGGCAGACCGGCCTCGTCGAGCGCTTTACGCAGGGCGCGACCAGTATCTTTGTCGATGCCGGTGTCCACAGCGATCACGCCGCCGTCGGCGGTGGCGATCACGGCCAGGTTGTTGGCGCCGGGAAGGTAGGCGACGCGCCCGGCGATGGGGAGCAGCGACATAGGCTTATGCTTGCGGGCGCTGATCACGTAATGCTGGGTAATGGGCCCACCGCAGGCGCCGTAGGCCGAGGCCCATCAGATCGCTTCGGCGGCGCTCGGCGCATTCTAATGCGGAGTAGGTTGCGGGTCAAGCGGCTGTGTTGAACTGGGATTGACCCGGCGCTGCTCCCATATCTGCTCCCGCCTCTGGGTTGCTTCTGTGGCGGTTGACGTGCTCACGCTCCTACACAAGCTAGATCCACTGGCGCGCGTAGAGTTGCTCCCAAGCCAGCCGGATATGTTCGGTGCGGAAGGTGCGCTTGCGCTCGTTCCAGGCGTGGACGCGCTCAGTGGCGCAGTGGGCGTCCTCGCGAGCTCTACGATCTCACGTTACGGGCGAACGGGTTGGGCAGGAGGCACAGGCGTAGTTGGCGTGAGTACTACGCTCCCTGTCACGTATGACGCGACCGACCCTATCTCGGTCGGCGGCTCGCCGCCGATCCGGCCCGTCCAGCCGCAGCAGCAGAAGACCAAGCTGAAGCTCATCAGGAGTGTGAGCTTGTTCAGCATGCTCCTGCTCCACCATCGTCGGATCGCCTGCATAGCTTCCTCCTCTCGCGTAACAACGCTCCTCTTCCCCACCATGGGAAGCACGAAGCGCGCCAGTTCAGCAGGGAGAAGCGGGTGCCATGCGTTCAATTTCTTCGTCACGGCGCTCACAGTCGTGCCGACGATGCTACAGGAGCCTCAAAGCACTATCACGGCGCCTTCCTTCGCCTCTGCAAATGGGGCTCAGATATTCATTTATATCGTCTGTAATGCATTAATAGCGGAGGTGCAAGAATTGATAACACGGCACGCATCTTGCTTTTTTCCTTGGTTTGCAGGTTTCTCGCACCACCAGAACGCTGCATGCTGTCGCCTGCTTGGCTTGGCAGCGGTCGGCACCACCCGCTACTTGTCCTGGCCGCCGGCCCACAGCTCCGACACAGCCCAGTGAATGGCGTGACCCCTCAATTGTCAAGCGCGCGATGGGATGGGGCTTGCAGACAGCGTCGGCAGAGGGTGATGCGCCGCAAACCTGCGTTTCGCTCTGGCCTCGCCCGGCTCACACTCCTCACTTGGAACTCCACACCCCACCGGGGTGGCTCGCGAGTAGCCCCGGTGGGGGATAACACTGTTAGGTAAGGCGACTGCTATGTCATCTGGAGAATCGTCGATCACCCCGCCAAAGCCGCTGCTGCGCGGCTGGCTGCACGCGGCCGGCGCAGTTGCAGCGCTGATCACAACGATCGTCTTGCTCGTGGAGACTGCCGGCGACCACGCCCGCTTTCTGTCGCTGCTGGTCTTCGGGCTCAGCATGATCCTGCTCTATGTCGTCAGCGCGGTCTACCATATTGGCACCTGGCCGGAGCGGCGGCGCACGATCTTACGCACCCTCGACCACGCGAACATCTTCGTGTTTATCGCCGGCGCCTACACACCGATCTGTGTCATTCTCCTCAGCGGGGCCTCGCGCATCACGCTGCTCACAGTAATCTGGAGCCTGGCACTTGTTGGGGCGATCGCTTCGTTCTTTACCCTACGCCTACCACGCTGGGGCCTGATTCTGCTCTATATCGGGATGGGCTGGATCGCGCTGTTCCTCCTCCCGCAGATGCAGCACGCTATTTCGCTCCAGCCGGTGCTGCTGCTGCTCACCGGCGGCCTCCTCTACACCGTCGGCGCGCTGATCTACGCGTTCCGTTGGCCGAACCCCCTGCCGCACATCTTTGGCTTCCACGAGCTCTTCCATCTGCTGGTGCTCGGGGGGACGGCCGCTATCACCGTGACAATCTGGGTGTGGGTCGTGCCATTCTAGCCAGTCCTGCGGCGGGCGCCCGCTTGGGCTGACGGCATATTTGTTGCGTTACAGCGGCCTCAGTATGCATGAATAACAAAGAGCGTCCGATGCGCAACCCTACATTGAACGACAAGCCCGCAACCACCGAGGGGCCCGGGCCGCGGGTTTATGATACAGCGACGCCAGCCCCAGGGAAGCAATCGGGGCCCGATGTGTACGATGCCCCGTCACGGGCCGGCGGTCTGCTCCTGGGCCTGGTCGGCGTTCGCGCGCGTCTATGGTCAGCATCTCAATGAGGTTACTATGACAGACTTTCAGCGTGCCCTGGTGCTCATGAACCCGGCCGCGGGGCAGCACAACCCTGCCGAGACGCGTGCCTTGATCGAGCAGCGCTTCGCACGCGCGCAGATCGCGTACGAGATCCGCGAGACACGGGAGGCCGGCGATGCGTTGCGCTGGGCGCAGCAGGCGGCGGGTGACGGGTTTGACCTGGTGATTGTCTCAGGCGGCGATGGCACGATCATGGAGGCCATGAGCGGCCTGGTCAAAGGTGGGGGCACCGTGCCCCTGGCCCAGCTCCCCGCAGGCACCGCCAACCTGCTCGCGCGCGCGCTGGGCATCCCGACCGACCAGGCCGAGGCGCTGGAAACGGTGTTTAGCGGCAAGCCCGTCCGGCTGGATGTTGGGTATCTCCCCCGCGAGGACCGCTACTTCGCCTTGGTTGCCGGTGCCGGCTACGACGCCCGGCTGATCGGCGACGCCTCGCGCGAGCTCAAGAACGCCTTGGGCTTCGGCGCCTACGTCGTCACGGGGATCAAGAACCTCTTCACACTGCGGCCGGCGCGGATTGAGCTGGAGGTCGACGGCAAGCTTCTGCGCCTGCGGGCCCATACGGTCATGATCATCAACGTCGGCGAGATTGACGCCGCCAACGTCGCCCTGGGCCCGGACATCCACCCGCACGATGGGAAGCTCGATCTCATGATCATGTC
>JAYUYB010000472.1:0-9327 GCA_043752655.1 Chloroflexota bacterium | reverse complement strand
CGAGGGGCTGGTGAGGCGCCAGATCGGCCAGAATGCGCTTGTAGAGCTTGGCGCCAACGCCGTTGCGCTGGTACTCTGGGTGGACGTAGACGCCCACGAAGAACTTCTGTGGGTGATACATCCACGAGACATGCTCATAGGTGGCGCCGCCGATGGGCTGGCCGTCGGCCTCAGCCACAAGGCGACCGAAAGTAAGCCGCGCCTCGCGCTTTTCGTCCCAGCGGCGCAGCTCGGTGGCAGTAACCGGGTAATCCGCGTAGCAGGTGTTGCGGATCGCGGCGAGCGACGCGTACGCGGCGTCGGTTGGCTCGAAGGGGCTGATGTTGATGTTCATATTGGGTGATGACGGTGGACGGTGGACGGTGGTCGGTGGTCGGTGGTCGGTGGTCGGTGGACGGTGGTCGGTGGACGGTCTAGCGTTTAGAGATGCTTGACGTAGGAGACCCAGACCGGCTGCTTCACAAAGCCTAGGGCCTCGTTGATGTTGAGCATAGGGCGGTTGCGCGTCTCGTTGCCGGTGCGAAGCTCGCGAGTGCCGCGCTGCCTGGCGAACTCGATGGCGCGCAGCTTGAGGGCGAGAGCGATGCCCATGCGCCGGTAATCGCGGCGGGTGGCCGTGAGGCCCGTGTAGAGCACATCGCGCTCCGCGCCCGCCCAGAGATTGCTGACGCCGACGATGTCGCCTGTGTGCATGGCGATGAAGTAGCCTTCAGGCAGCAGATTGTGGCCCTCCAGGTTGCCCTTGACCCACTCCTCGAACGACACCGGGGTGTACTCATCGGGGCGAGGCACGTCGCGGGACATCTCCTTCATGGCCTCGTAGAGCGGCAGCTTGTAGGCGTCGCCCTGGTCCATCAGCTGGCGCAGGGTGACAATCTGCACGCCTTTCGCCAGCACACGCTCGACGTGGCCAGCGTAGGGGCGTGGGTCGAACGAGGCGAGCGGTAAGCGCGACTCCCAGAACTTCATCTCCTGCTCGTAGCCATGCTTCTGGAGGATATGGTTCGCGCTGGCGAAGTCCTCGCGGGCCTCGGTGCGCAGCACAGTGGGATCGTGAGGGGCAAGGCGCTCAAGCAGATGGGTATAGAAGCGCTGGCTTACGCCCTGGCCCTGGGCGTCGGGGTGGACGTAGATGTCGATGAAGAAGCGCTGGAGGTGGAACATGCCAGGAAACTGGTAGAAGCCGCCCTGGGCAACCATGGTGCCAGCGCACTCGGCGACCCAGCGCTCGAACTTACAGTAAGCGGGGCGCGTCTCGTCCCAGTGGCGCCAGTCCTCGACGGCGTCGCGATAATCGGGCATGGCGGCATTGCGCAGCTCGACGACAGCCGTGTAGTCGGCGTCGCTGGGCGCAAAGGTGCGGAGGGTGAGAGCCTGCATAGGGGAGGCGCCTCCTGGCGCCGTTACTCGTCTTGTAGTTTCTGGACAAGGCTGATCCAGGCGGGCTGACGCTGGAAGCCGAGGGCCTCGTTGATGGCAAGCATGGGCCGGTTGCGCGCATCGTTCCAGGTCTTGATCGTGGCGACGCCATGCTGGCGGGCGTAGTCGATAGCGCGCAGCTTGAGGGCCATGGCGACACCCTTGCCGCGATAGTCGCGGCGCACGCCGGTGAAGCCCACATAGAGCTCGCTCGGGTCGGCCTGGTTCATTCTGAGGCTGCTCATGCCCACGTAGCGCTCGCCGTCGAGGGCGATGAAGTTGCCCTCGGGCAGGTAGTTCGGGCTATCGAAGATCCAGCCGTCGTAGGTGGCCCGCGCCACCGGCGTGGCCGGCTCTGGCTGTGGCTCATCCTGGGTCGCCTCGATGTCGAGATCGTAGAGATGCTGGCGGTGCTCGGGGTCGCTGGCCTGAAGCGCGGCCATGGTGGTAATAGTGATGCCGGCGGCCAGGGCGCGCTGCTCGGCGCCCGCGAAGAGCGAAGGGTCGAAGCCGCTAACGTTCAGGCGCGACTCCCAGGAGCGGGAATCCTCCATGAAGCGACGATCAGCTAAGAAGCGCACAGTGCGGGCCTTATCCTCGCGCACACTCGCCCGCAGCGAGAGCGGGTTGTGCGGGGCGAGGGCGGCAATGATATGCTCGTAGAGTGCGCGGCCAATGCCCCGGCCCTGGTGCGAGGGCGTGACGGCGAGAAAGACGCTGAACTTGCGCGGGTGGTACATGCCTTCGAACTGGCCGTGGCTGCCGAAGCCAACCAGCTGCCCGTCGAGCTCGGCCACCCAGCGGCGGAACTTGACCTGAGGCGAGCGGTTGCCATCTTCGTGGCGCAGCTCCTCGACGGTGCCGGGGTACTCGGGGAAGCAGGCCTTATCGACAGCCACGACGGCGGCGTAGTCCAGATCGCTGCCGTTGAAGTCGCGCAGGATGAGGCCGGTGGGCGCCGTAGTTGGCTCGGTGGTGGCAGTTGTGAGCGTCATCGTTGCTCCTCCTTCCCCGCCCGCTTGGGGCGAAGATATTCATGCTTGTGTTTGTGGTCGCCCCATTGTAGTGGCCCCGCCGGGTCGGCTCCATCAGTCGGAGGACTCAGGGGATGTGCGCAATGAGATAGAGGTGACAGAAAGCACAAGCGGCGTGGCGCGTTTACAATTGGTAACAGCTGGATCACAGGCTGGGCCTGGATTGCGTGTGGTGGGCGTGGTACAACCAAGATATGAGAAAAATAGGAGGAGATAACATGCGACGCTCAACACTATTCATTGTGGCGCTGCTCGGTGCGCTGCTGCTGGCCGCCTGCGGCAACACGCTGCCCACGGCAGACGAGATCGTTGACCGAATGGAGGCCGCCCGCGCCGCCACGAACGACGCCCACGCCGTTGTGGCGATCAATTTTAGCTCGCCCGATCAGACAGGCACGATTGTTGTCGAGGGCTGGATGCAGAAGACCGGCGCGAGCGGCCCGGACGGCCAGCCGATCTCGCGCGTGCGCGCCGAGGTGCTTGAGGCAAGCCAGGCAGGCATGGCGGGCACGCTCCTGGTAAGCGACGGCACGACGTTCTGGCTCTACAACCCCAGCGAGAACACCGTCGTGACCGGCGAGGCCGGCAAGCTGAAGGACGCCACTGCGGGCAGCCCCATCGGCGCCGCCACCGCGCTCACCGACATTGTGAGCCAGGGGCTGGACGCCGTCGAGCTCGAAGTGCTTGGCACGGAGCAGATCGCCGGCAAGAATACGTGGAAGGTAAGCGTCGCCCCGAAGGCCGAGACGAGCTCGCAGCTGCAGCTGGACGGGATCATCAAGGGCACGCTGTGGGTGGACGAGGCGCTGGCCCTGCCGCTCAAGCTGAGCGTGGACGCGAGCGACCTGGGCCAGGGCAGCGTGGAGGTGCGCAGCATCGAGACGAACACGGGGCTGAGCGCAGATCTGTTCAGCTTTACGCCCCCCGCCGACGCGAAGATCGTGCAGGCTGCAGAGCTGGCCGCCCAGATGGAGCCGAAGGCCGCCACCCTAGACGAGGCGCGCACGGCTGTGAGCTTCGCGTTGCGCGAGCCGGGCTACCTGCCGACCGGCCTGACCCTGGTTGAGGTGCGCGTGATCGGCACCACGACCGTGATCCTGAACTACGCCGGCGACGGCGGCAGCGTGAGCCTGGTGCAGAGCAACGAGGAGGTTGGCCGCGACCGCGAGCCCCCGGCAGGCAGCGCGGTGAGCGAGGTGCCGATCGGCGAGGCCACGGGCACCCTGATCACCGGCGTCGATGGGCAGGGCAGCCTGCTGCGCTGGGAGCAGGGCGGCGTGCGCTACGTGGTGGCCGGCACGCTCTCTGGCGACGAGGCCGTGAAGGTGGCCGAGGGGCTTGAGTAATGCACCGTGCAAAAGTGAACAAGATTAGGTAGAATAAGAGCGTGGTGGCAGAAAAGCTTTGCCCCACGCTCTTTTTTGCAGATTGCATTCAAAAATATATGACTCAACCCTTGATCAAAACGAGCGCGCTTGCACGTCGCTACCAGATGGGCAAGACCTTTGTGGACGCGCTGCGCGGCGTGGATCTAGAGGTGGCCTCCGGCGAGTTTGTATCGCTGGTTGGGCCGAGCGGCAGCGGCAAGAGCACGCTGCTGCACCTGATCGGCGGGCTGGTGCGGCCCACGGGCGGCGAGGTTTGGGTGAACGGGCTGGAGCTAGGGCGCAGCAGCGACCAGGAGCTGGTGGCGTATAGGCGCGACACGCTGGGCTTTATCTTCCAGAGCTTCAACCTGCTGCCGATCAAGAAGGCCTGGGAGAATGTGGCCGTGCCGCTGATGCTGGCGGGCGCGCCGCCTGCCCAGCGCAAGGAGCGCGCCGTGGCCATCCTTGGCCAGCTGGGGCTCGGCCAGCGCGCCGACCATCGCCCCGCCGAGCTGAGCGGCGGCGAGCAGCAGCGTGTGGCGATCGCCCGCTCGCTGGCCAACCGGCCGCGCCTACTGCTGGCCGACGAGCCCACCGGTAACCTCGACAGCCGCACCGGCGGCGAGATCATGGACTTGCTGCGCGGCCTGGTACGCGAGGAGGGCTTGACGCTAGTGCTCGTTACGCACGATATGGGCGTTGCCCGCTACGCCGACAGGATCGTGCATCTGAGGGATGGCCTGATCGAGCGCTTTGAGCTGAACAGGGAAGAGGGGACAGAACGCGATCCTGAGACGACACTATCGCCAGCACTGAAAGAGCAGTGAGCATGCAAGACCCCAACCTGTGCCCGCTCCTTTGTGCCCTCCGTCCGGCACCCTGTTGCCTGTTCCCTGTACCCTGTACCCTATGATCGCCGGACTGATCTTTGACTTCGACGGCCTGATCGTGGACACGGAGACGCCCGCGCTGGAGAGCTGGCGCCAGATCTACGCCGAGTATGGCTTCGACCTGGGGCTGGATGTTTGGGCGGGTGCCCTGGGCACGAACCACGGCTTCGACGCCCTGGAGCATCTTGTGGGCCTGGTGACGGGCGTAGACAACGTGCGCGCCGTGGCGCTGCGGGCCGAGGCGGCAGCCGTGCTCGCCCGGCGCCAGGCGCTCAAGGATAGCCTGAGCGCCGGCCAGACCGTGCTGCCCGGTGTGGAGGCGCTGCTGGATCAGGCCGACGTTCTGGGCATGCCCTGCGCCGTCGCCTCCAGCAGCAGCTACCGCTGGGTGGGCGGCTGGCTGGAGCGCCTCGGCCTGCTCGGGCGCTTTGTGTGCGTGCGCAGCTCGGACGACGTGGTTCGCACTAAGCCCGACCCGGCGCTGTTCCTGAGCGCGGCGGCCTGCCTTGGCCTGCCTGCCGCCGACTGCCTCGTGCTGGAGGACTCGCCGAATGGCATTCTGGCCGCCCGCGCCGCCGGCTGCCCGGTGGTCGCAGTGCCGGGCGCGATCACTGGGCGGCTCACGCTGCCCCTAGCCGACCTTGTGATCCCCGCGCTGGACGCCATGCCGCTGCCCGCGCTGCTCGCCGCCGTTGAGGCAGCGCGGGCAGGGTGAGCCTGATCAGGCGGCTGCGTCGCGCCCGGCCCTGGCTTCAGTAGTAGGCCAGGGCGAGGGCCACGGAGCTACTTCGCGTTGAAGACTTCGTCCACGCTTACGCTGAAGCCAGCGAGCAGCGTGGAGCTTGCGCGCTCGCCGCGCTGGAACACGCCGAGCTCGTTGTAGGCGCCGTCGGCGAGCGTAAGCACGGTGATCGTTTCGTCCAGGGGGTTGACGATCCAGTACTCGGGGATACCGGCCTCGGCGTATTCGGCGCGCTTCAGCTTGGTGTCGCGCTCAGGATCATCGTCGCTCACCACCTCGACAGCGAGATCGACACCAAGCCAGTAGCGCTTCAGCTGGCGCGGGTCGTTCGCATCGCGCAGCACAGCCAGATCCGGCTCGCGGAACTTGCCCGGCCTCACGCGCACGCGCAATGGCGAGAAGAGCACAATTCCACCCAGCGTTTCGAGAAATGTGAAGAAAGAGCGGTAAAGGTAGGCCAGAATCTTCTGATGTTCAGGTGCAGGCACCGGTAATAGCTCCACAACGCCAGCGTCGAACTCCATCAGCCGGCGGCTGTGGTCTGTCATAGTAAGATACTGTTCTTCGCTCCAGCTGCCCTGGATTGAATCGAGGCTCAGAACCGTCTCGTCTTCGCCATCAACGATACGGAGGCTGCTCACGCGCTGCTGCACCGCCATTGCTCACCTCATCTCCACGCGCCCCCTTGCCGACAACAAGCTCAGTATACTCTGGCCGAGAGCGCCCAGCAACGACTGTGTGCCGAGCCTGTTCTCCACAGATGCCGCCGATTTCCGGCCCAATTCCCGACGCGAACCGTCTGGACCGCGAACGGCGCGAACCGCTGCGAACCGCCGCGAACGCGAAGGACGCGAAGCTGTACGGCTTCGCGTCCTTCGTATGTTTCGCGCCCTTCGTGGTCCAGGCGCCTTTTGTGATCCAGATAGCAGAGGTGCTTACATGAGCGGGCCGGCCGGTGGTGGCCAGCCGCGGGCGAAATAGTCGCCCATAATGATGATCACCATGATCGCCAGGCCAACAAAGGCGGCGGCGGCATAGAGCTGCGTCACGCGCTCGCTCACCTTGATGTGCATGAAGAAGAGCACAATCAGGGCGGTCTTGGCAATGGCGATCGCCATCGCCACGGTGATGCCGATCACGCGGGCGCCATTCTCGCCGACCAGACGGTCGAGCCCGAGGATCGGCTCCACATACCAGGCCAGCACCGTCAGGATCATCAGGCCCATCAGGGCGCCAAAGATTTTGTAGTAGGTAGGGCGCCCGATGTGGCCGTACGGGTGATCATCGTGGGCGCCCGCCGCGTGGCCCTGGGCGCTGTTGTCGCTTGTGGTTGCCATCAGTGTACCAGGTAGAAGAGCGGAAACAGAAAGACCCAGATAATATCGATCAGGTGCCAGTAGAGCCCGCCGATCTCCACCGGGGTGTAGTAGACGGGCGTAAACTTGCCCCGCCAGGCGAGAAACGTAAGCGTGGAGACAATCGTGAGGCCGATCAGCATGTGTACGGCGTGGAGGGCAGTGGCGACAAAGTAGAGGAAGAAGAAGAGCTGGTGCGGCGTCTTTTGGGTGGGCACCGCCGCGCCAATGACGTTGCCGATAGGCTCTGCCTGCGCGGCGCCCTCGGTTGGCGCCGCAGCCGCCTCGCCCGCCGCAGCCGCCTCATGCTCCTCGGGGAAGACAAAGGCGCGCCCAGGCACCAGGCACTCCGTCTCGCCCAAGGCCGCGCCGCCGGTGGCCCAGGCCAGCGGGTTGGCGTAGCCGTTACAGTGGGCAAACTTCTCGCTGTACTCATAACCCTTGATGCCAAGGAAAGCAAAGCCCAGCACGATCGTGATGCCGAGCATGGTGAGCAGCGTGCGCCGCTTGCCCTCCTCGGCGGCGTTCACGGCGAGCGCCACGGTGAGCGAGCTTACCAGCAGCACCACCGTGTTGACCGTACCGAGGGGCGTGTTGAGGTGCGAGGCCGACTCGGCCCAGATCTCGGGGAAGGCCCAGCGGTAGACGATGTAGGCCATGAAGATGCCGCCGAAGAGCATCACCTCGGTGACAAGGAAGACCCATATGCCGAGCGTGGCGGCCTCCTTTTGCTGCCGCGCCGTCTCGAAGTGGTGGCGCAGCTCGGGGCCGTGTTGGGCGTGAGCATCGCCGTGGGCCGCAGGTTTTGTTTGCGTTGTCGTCGCCAAGGCGTCTCTCCTCTAGTAGTCTGACCGAGCATGTTTGCGTGATTCGTATGGGCCGGGCGCCCACAAGGGGCGCCCTTACGATCGATCAGACGTACTCGGATGCTGTACTAGCGTTTCGGCTGCGTCTTTACAGCGGGCTGCCGGGCCGCCACGCGGCGGCGTCGCGCGCGGCGGCCTCGGGCGGGTAGGCGTAGGCCTCGGTGGTGACGATCGGGATCTCGTGGAAGTTGTGGGTGGGCGGCGGCGATGAGATCGTCCACTCCAGGCCCGTCGAGTCCCAGGGGTTATCGCCCGCCACTTTACCATTCACAAGCGAGAGCATAAAGTAGACGATCGGCAGGAGAAAGCCCAGGGCGAGGATGCTCGCGCCCGCTGTGGAGAGCACATGCAGGATCTGGAACTCTTCCGGGTAGACGTGATAGCGCCGCGGCATGCCCAGGTAGCCTAGCACAAACTGCGGGAAGAAGGTCATGTTGAAGCCGACGAAGACAACCATGGCCGAGATGCTGCCCCAGACCTCATTGTACATGCGGCCGGTCATCTTGGGCCACCAGTAGTGCAGGCCGCCGAGGTAGGCCATAATCGTGCCGCCGACCATCACGTAGTGGAAGTGCGCCACCACGAAGTAGGTGTCGGTGACGTGGATGTCCACGGCGACGATGCCGAGAAAGATGCCGGTGAGGCCGCCGATCACAAACAGGCCGATAAAGCCGAGTGCGTAGAGCATCGGCGTGCGGTAGCTGATCGAGCCCTTGTAGAGCGTGGCGGTCCAGTTAAAGACCTTAATCGCCGAGGGGATCGCTACGAGCATGGAGATGAAGCTAAACACCAGGCCGGAGTAGACCGACTGGCTGCTCACAAACATGTGGTGGCCCCAGACCAGGAAGCCAAGGATGGCGATGGCGAGCGACGAGAAGGCGATAAACTCGTAGCCGAAGATGCGCTTGCGCGAGAAGGTGGCGATCAGCTCGGAGATCACGCCGAAGCCCGGCAGGATCATGATGTAGACCGCAGGGTGCGAGTAGAACCAGAACAGGTGCTGGAAGAGCACCGGGTCGCCGCCCAGGGCCGGGTCGAAGATGCCCACGCCCCAGATGCGCTCGACCATGAGCAGCAGCAGCGTGATGCCGATCACCGGGGTGGCGAGCACGATCACCAGGCTGGTGGCGTACATGGCCCAGATGAACAGCGGCAGGCGGAACCATGTCAGCCCTGGCGCGCGCATTTTGTGGATGGTGACAATGAAGTTCACGCCGGTGGCGATCGACGAGAAGCCCATAATGAAGGCGCCGGCAATCGTTAGGATCACGTTGGAGTTGGAGTAGGATGAGCTAAAGGGGGTATAGAACGTCCAGCCGGTATCGACACCGCCGAGGATGGCCGCAAAGAGGGCGAAGATCCCACCGCCCATGTAGAGATACCAGCTGAGCAGATTGATCCGTGGGAACGCCAGATCGCGGGCGCCGATCATCAGGGGCACCAGGAAGTTGCCGAGCACCGAGGGGATCACCGGGATCAGGAAAAAGAAGACCATAATCACGCCGTGAAGCGTGAAGGCCCGATTGTACATATCGGAGCTCATCAGATCGCCCTGGGGCGTCACCAGCTCTAGCCGCACAGCGCTGGCCGCGAGGCCGCCGAGCAGGAAGAAGAAGTTGATCGACAGCAGGTAAAGGATAGCGATCCGCTTATG
>JAYUYB010000471.1:0-9329 GCA_043752655.1 Chloroflexota bacterium | reverse complement strand
GCAGCGGGGCGCCGATCCAGGTGCGCGCCTTCCAGCCAAGTTCCAGGATGGGGGCCAGGCGCGCGTCGAGCAGCGTGTCCTCGATCAGCACCGGGCGGCGCTCCTCGGCCAACGTCTTGAATAGCTCGTTCTGCTCCACCTCGAAGGTGGCCCCGAGCAGGCGCTCGTCGCTGAGGCCACGCGACTCGGTGATTTGCAGGTGGCCGTAGCCTTCGTCGCGCAGCAGCACGGCGGCGCTGTCGTAGGCCACCACGCGGGTCAGCTGGTCGAGGATCAGCGTCTGGATATCGCGCAGCGCCAGGGTGGAGGTGAACGACTGGGCCACGTCGCGCAGGGTGTCGGCCAGGCGGCGGCGCTCCTGCTCCATCTGGTAGAGCTGGGCGCTGCGCAGGGCCTGGCCGGCCTGGTTGGCAAGGATGGAGAGCAACGAGATCTGGTGCTCGCTCCACTCGTGGGGCTGGTAGGCGCCAACCCAGATCACGCCGAGCGGCTCCTCGTGAGAGCCGATGGCGATGCCGAGCACAGCGCGCACGCCAAGCTCTAGCGCGTCGGGGTTGGACTCCGGCAGTTCGTGCAGGTCGGTGATGGCGATGTGGTGGCCGCTGGCGATCAGGCGGCTCGTCATGCCGCTGAGTCGAAACTCGATGCGCAGATCGGCGCGGGTGCGCTCCTGCTCCACCAGTATCGTACGCTCCACACGGCCCTGCCCGTCGAGGCGCAGCACCGCGCAGAGCTCGGCGTCCAACAGGCGCAGCGCGGCGTCGGCAACCAGCTGCTGGGTCTCGTCGGAGTCCAGCGTGCCGGAAAGGTTCTGCGTCACCTCGAAGAGCGCGGTCATCTCGGCGGCGTTCTGGCGGCTCTCGCTAAACAGGCGCGCATTGTTGAGCGCAACGGCGGCCTGGTTCGTCACTGTGGTAAGGAAGCGCAGGTCGTTCTGGTCAAACGCGCGCGGCTCGTAGCTCTGAATGTTGATCACGCCGAGCACACGCGGGCCAAACAGGATCGGCGCGACAAGGAACGACTCCTTGATCGGGTGGGTTTCCGCATCGCGACCATCGTCGCTCTCGATGCCCATCTGGCGGGCCTCGTCGGCGCTGTGCAGCAGCAAGGGCTGGCGGTTGCGGATCATCCAGTCGTTGGTGCCGCGCGGCAGGGCGCGCGCAGGCAGGCTCGTTCGCTCGCCCCGATCATACGTGATCGGGTAGCTCAGCGTGTTACTGGGCTCGTCGTAGATCCCGATCAGCGAGGTGCTCACATCGATCACCTCACTGATGCCAACATGGAGCTGCTCGATCAGCTCGTCGAGATCTAGGGTGGCGTTCACCGCCGCGCTGATTGTGTTAATCGTCGAGAGCTCGTTGATGCGCTGCTCGCGCTCCTCGAACAGCCGGGCGTTCTCCAGCGCCGTGGCGGCCTGGTCGGCCAGGCCCTCCAGTAGCGTGCGCTCGTCGTCGCTGAAGCGGCGCATGTAGTTGGTCATCACGCTGAGCACGCCTACCAGCTGCTCGCGGTAGATCACCGGCACGCCCATAAACGAGACAAGGTTGTTGTCGCGCTGGTAGTTCGGGTAGAGCGAGCCGCCCTCGGCGTTCACGTCGTCCAGGATGAGCGCTCGCCCAAGCGCAGCCACGCGGCCAGTAAGGCCCTGGCCCACCGGCACGCGCATGCTGCGACCGCGCTCCGTCGGGATGCCGCTTAGGGCGGCAGGCACCAGCAGATTGTCGTCGATGATCGTCCAGAGCGCCACCGTGGTGACGTGCAGCTGCCTGCTCACCAGCTCCATCAGCTTGTCGAGCACCTCCTGGGGCCGCAGCAGCGACGAGAGAATGCGCGCGGCGTCGAGCAGTGTCTTCTGCTCGGCCACCTTCTGGCCGAGAGCGCTCGCGCTGTTCTGGGCGGCGCTGAACGCGCGGGCCTTCGCGATTGCTGTGCTGGTCTGGCTGGCGATTGTCTCGCAGAGCGCAATGTCCTGCGGCATAAACTTGCCCTGGCGGCCCACGAAATCCAGGCCCACGGCGCCGAACACTACGCCGTCCACCATCAGGGGCACTAGGGCGATGGCGCGAATGTCGAGCTCGCGGAAGGCCGCGTGCGAGGCCACCATCAGCGGGTCTTGCTGGGCGTCGTGGGCCACCAGCGGCGTCTTGTGCTCGTCGAGCCAGGGCACCGAGCGGTTGCCCGCGAGCGGCACGAGGATCTGGTCGAGGATGCCAGAGTGAACATGCTCGGCCACGGCGGGGGCCACGCCGCGCTCGTAGTCATAGATGACCAGGCGCGCCTGATCCACGCCGGTGGCGTCGGCCATCGCGTCTACGACGATCTGATAGATGCGCTGCACGTCGGTCTCGGCTCCCGCCGACATCGACACCCGGTTGAGCAAGGCCAGCTGCTCCACCTGCTCGCGGGCGGTGCCAAGCAGGCGGGCGTTCTGCACACCCAGGGCCAGCTGGTTAGCCACAGTGGTCATAAACGCTAGCTCGCGCTCGCCGTACAGGCCAGGGGTGTAGCTCATCACGGCCATCACGCCCACCACGCTGCCGTCGCCCACCAGCAGGGGCACGCCGAGCCAGGCTGCCGACTCGCGCTCGCTACCGAACATAATCGGCTGGAAGTCTTTGGGGCGATACTCCTGGCCCAGATCGTGGAAGCGCAGGTGCTGGCGGGTCTGGATGATGCGCTGGGTCAGGCTGCCGTCGCCGGGGAAGCGCAGGCTGCGGTCCAGATCTTCTACCTCGTTGTCGACCTCTAGGGAGAGCGTGATCTGGTTGCGCTCCTGGTGGTACACAAAAATAAAGAAGGAGTCAAGCGGCAGAAAATTGCGCAGCTGGCTGTAGGTCTGCCGCAGCATCTGCTCCAGGTCGAGGGTCGAGCTGGTGATCTGGCCGATCCGGTTGATGATATTCAGCTCGTTGATGCGCCGCTCGCGCTCGCGGAACAGGTTGGTGCGCTCGATCGCGATGGCGAGCTGGTTGGCGAGGCCCGCCAGGAACTGGCGATCACGCTCGCTGAACACCGCGGGCGCGAAATCCTGCACGCTGAGCACGCCGATCACGCGGCCCTGGCTGATCAGGGGCACGCCGAGCCAGGAGCGCACCTCGCCGGCGCCGTCGGCGCGGCTCACGGCCAACGCGCGGTTCAGGCTGTCGCTGTGCAGATCCTGCACCAGCAGCGACTGGCCGCTCTCGATGATCTGCGCGGTGAGGCCCGACTTCGGCGAGCTGCTCTTGTGGACGCTGGGGCTCAGCTCGCCCTGGCGCTTGAACAGCTCGAAGCGCACCTGCTCGCTCTCCGCCTGGTAGCTGGCGATGTAGAAGAAGCTGGGCGTGCCAAGGTAGGCCACGATCTCCTGATACACGCGCTCCAGCAGGGTATCGAGGTCGGTGGTGGAGGTGAAGGCCTTCCCCACCTGAAACAGCGCGGCCATCTGCTCGGCGCGGGCGTCGGCGTCGCGCAGCAGGGCGTAGTTCTCCACCGCGATTGCCGCCTGGTCGGCGAAGATCGCCAGGGGCTCCACGGCGCGCGCTGTGGGGCGGTGCCGATCCTGCGGGTCGCCCACGAACATCACCCCAAGCAGCTGGCCCTCGGTGGAGTACAGCGGCACGCAGAGCCGGTCGCCCGGCTGCCACTCCTCGGGGCCGCGCGCATCGTCGAAGGGGATGTAGTCGAAGACAGCCGTGGTGAAGCCAACCTCTAGCTGGCTGGCCTGCTCGGCGGGCACAAAGTAGGCGCGCCCGAGGTGAAAGCGTGGGTCGAGGTAGCGCGTTGCAAGCGCGGCCGGCAGCGGCGCGTGGGCCATCTGCTCCAGCTCGTTCAGCGGGATGCCGGCGGCGGCGAAGGGGCGCAGCAGCTCGGGGCTGTTGGCGTCTGTCAGGCAGAACAGCACCGTGCGGAAGTTGGCGCTCTCCATAGCGCTGTAGCCCACCTGCTCCAGCAGGTTCGCCAGGTTGCGATCCACGCGCAGCAGCTGGCCGATCTCCAGCACATCGCTGAGAATATCGGAGCGGCGCTGGTACTGCTTGGAGAGCCGCTCGAGCTCGCCGTAGCGCTGGGCGTTGCCGATGCCCACGGCGGCCTGGTGCGTGAGGGCGCGCAGAAACTCCAGGGCGTCGTGGTCGAAGGCGCGCGGCTCGTGGGCGAGCAGCAGCAGCACGCCGTACACGCCGGCCTGGTAGAAGATCGGCGCGGCAAGCGCAGAGTGACTCTCCTCCGCCTGGAGCGCCGCGCGCTCGGCGGGCGCCAGATTGTCGGCCAGCTCGGGCTCGCGGTGGGCCAGGGCACGAAAGGCGGTCGTGGCAGCGGGCAACAGCGGGTTGCCGAGCAGCTGCGCGCGGGCCAGCTCGGAGAAGCCGACCGCCTCGATCACAAGGTAGGTTTCGTCCTCCGGGGGCGCGACGCCATCCAGCGAGCGGCGGTAGATCTCAGGGGCGTGCTGGCCGCCAAGGGCGGAGAGCGCCACGCTGCGGTCGGCGCTGGCGCTATCGGCGCGCAGGGCGATCAGGCCCTGGGTGGCGCCTGTTACTTTCAGCGCCTGCTCCAGCACATACGCCAGGATCTCCTCCTGGTCGAGCGTGATCGCAAGCTGGCTGGAGATGCGCTGAAGCGCGCGCAGCTGCTCGATGCGGGCGCGCAGGCTGGTGTCGGCCTGCTCGTAGCGGGTGGCGTTGGTGAGCGCCTGGGCTGCCTGGCCGGCCACAATGCTCAGCAGGCGCGCGTTATCCTCGCTGAAGGCGCCGGAGCGTGCGGACGCGAGCTCGAGCGTGCCGAGTAGCTCCTCGCCGAGGCGCAGGGGCACACCCAGGTACGCGCGGGCGGGGCCGCCGTCGTCTAGGGTAAGGCCACCAAGCGCGCCAAGCTCGCTCAGCTGCGCAGGTGGCGTCAGCAGGTCGGCGATGCGCAAGGGGCGCTGGTGGCGCACGAGCCAATCGGTGAGGCCCGAGGCTAGGCCAGCTGAGGGGCCGAGGCCGCGCTGGGCGCCGAGCGCGAGCTGGCGCGTGCGGCTATCGAAGAGCACCACGCGGGCGCCGCCGAAGCGCAGCGCGCTAGCACCCTCCAGGATGGCGTCCAGAGTCTCATCGAGCGAAAGCTCGGCGCTCAGGCGCTGGCTGATCCGCTGGAGCAGCTCCAGCTCGTTGGCGTGCTGCTGCTCGGCCAGGTAGAGTCGGCGGTTCAGGATGGCGGTCGATACCTGGGCGGCGAGCACCTGGGCGAGGTTGCGCTCGGCGGGGTTGACGGGGCGACGGGCGCGGCCATAGCCGATCGCCAGCAGGCCGACGGCGAGGTCGTTGTCGCGCAGTGGCAGCACAAGCGCGCTGCGGCAGCCATCGGCGGCGAGGGCTGCGGCGAGCGGGTTGTGGGCGGCGACGGCGGAGGTGTCCTCGATCAGCTGGGGGTCGCCGCGCCCGAGCTGGGCCAGGATTGCGCTGGCGCCGGCCACGCTCGCCTCGACGGGGGCGCCGCCCTCGGGGCGGCTGGCGAGGTGAGCGCTGTGGCTGGGCTCGCTGTAGGCCGCCACGATGCGTAGGCTATCGAGGGTGTGATCGTCGCTCAGCAACACCGCGCAGTAGTCGGCGGCAAGTGCCAGGGCGATATTCTCCGTGGCCCGGTTGAGCATGCTCTCGATCTGCGAGGTGGTGTTAATCTCCTGGCTGTTCTCGTAGAGCACGAACAGCTCGCGGGCACGCTGCTGCTGCTGGCTGAAGAGCTGCGCGTTGCGCGCCAGCAGCGTGGCCTGCTCGGCGAAGATCCCGGCGAGGCGGCGCAGGCGGCCCACAGCCTGCGCCTCGGGCAGGATCAGCACCAGCACGCCGGTGAGCTGCTCCTGCGAGATCAGCGGCATGGCCAGGGCCGGGCGCTCGCCAGTGGAGCTATGCCTGTCGGTGCGGCGGCGGGCAGTGCCAGGCCCAAGGCTGCCAACCTGCGCCACACGGGCGGCGGCGGCCTGGGCCGGTAGGCTTGGCCCGGCCAGGGAGAGCCTGGCGGGGAAGGCGAAGCCGCCCTCGCTCGCGGCCAGTAGCGCCAGCTGGGCCTCCAGCTCCTCGGGCGTGTAGATCGCGCCGTTCAGCACGCCGATCAGCGGCACAGCCTTGGTGAGCACAGCCTCGAGCAGGGTGCGTGTCTCCAGCACGCCCACCAGCTCCAGGTTGGCGGCCACGAGCGAGCGGATCTGGTCGGCGAGGGCGGCCTCCTCGGCGCGACGGCGGGTGAGCAGCAGCAGCACAAGCTGGGCGCTCAGGGCGGCGGCGAAGCCTGGGTCGAGCGTGGCGCCGCCGAGCTCGAGGCGCCCGAGCAGCTCGCCATCGGCGCGCAGAATAAGCGGGGCCGAGTCCTCCAGGGGGGCGTCGCCCCAAGCCGCAGCCGCCACCACCGTCTCGGCCTCTACCAGCTCCAGGCGCCCGGCTGGCACGGGCAGGTAGCGCGCGATCAGAGTGGCGAGCAGCTCCGCGCAGCTGGTCGCGTCAGCGCTGGCGCCTGCATCCTGGGCGCGCTGCGCAAGCTGAGCCAGCAGTTCCCAGCCAGAGGTTGAGATCGATGCGATACTAGTATCCATAGGCTGAAGCGGCTGTTCCTGCGCTCGGTTCTGATTATGGGCGTCGCTGCTGCCAACAAGCGACACAGCGGGGCTGTGCTACGGCATCGAAAGTATAAACGGCGTCGCTGTCCATTTCGGTGCCCCACAGCGCGCTGGCCACGTGCTAGAGCATAGCGGCACCAACAACGGCAAGGGGGAGCGCGGCGGCGTTCGCCTGCGGCTCCCCCGTAATGGACCGGCCCCCTGATGCTACTTCCGACCGTAGGCCACCAGGCTCCTGCGGCCCTGCTCGCGGGCCTGCTGCACAGCCCGCTGGCGTGTCTCCTCAACCGTCTCGCTCAGCTCGCGGATGTCGTAAAAGGGGCCGTCGCTGCTAGTGATCACACCGATCGAGAGCGACATCAGCGGGGCGTGGCGGGTGACGCCATTGTCGTCGGGAACCTCGAGGTAGCCCTGCTTACGATGCTTGAAGTTATAGTGCAGCCCGATCTCCTCGTCGAAGCGGGCGATCAGGCGCTCGCAGAGCGGGCGCACACGCTCCGGGGTAGAGGTCATCACAAAGTCGGGGCCGACGATCATCTGGCCCACGAACTCGTCGCTGCCGCCCTGCTCGTTGATCGCCTCGTTCAGCAGCAGGGCCGAGAATTTGAGCACATCCTCGCCCACCACCGAGCCGTAGCTCTGGATAAACGTCTCGAAGCCGTTGATATGCACGAGCGCCATCGCCCAGCCCTGATTGGTGAGCATAGCGCGCATCTGGTCGTTGATCAGATCGGCGGTGGGCAGGTTTGTCACCGGGTGGAGCTGGTTCTTGCGGCGCGACTCCTCGAGCTGGTTGCGCACAATCGTGTGGACTTCTTCGATATCGAAGGGCTTGACGATATAGTACTGGGCCTGCACCTCGCCAAGGCCGCGCAGCCTGTCGCCACGCTCGCCGCGGGCGGTGAGAAAGATGATCGGGATGTGGCGCGTGCGCGGGCTGGCGCGCAGCGCCTTGCCAATATCGTAGCCCTCCATGTCGGGGAGGTTTACGTCGAGCAGCGCGAGGTTAGGCGGTGTCTTGCGACAGATCTCGAGGGCGATGGAGCCGCGCATCGCGGTGAAGACCTCGTAGCCCTGGGATGTGAAGTAGATCTTGAGCAGGCTGGAGATATCCGCCTGATCCTCAACGACAAGAATACGCTCTTTGCTCACCAGTCACTCCTCTTCGCGCTCGCGGACACACCGACGATCGGACGGTTGTGACGATTTGGTCCAGCCTGCTCGGGGCTCGCGCTGGGGGCGTCCTCATTAGGGGACGGCGGAGCGATCCGGCGTTCGTCTGGGTCGTCGTACACCTTCGGCCAGTGGTAGACAATCCGGCGCGGCTCGCCGCTGCCCTCATCAATATCGTCGAGGTCGTGGCCGGGCACCGTGCGTCGGATCACACTCCCCTCATCATCGAAGATTATAACAGTATTTGACTCGATCATGCGGCCAGGGTAGACCACAAAGCCCGAGCCCAGCTTTACGTTGTGGCCCACAGCGGAGCCAAGCACGGGCATGTTTACCTCGACCGGCTGGCCGTTGTGCATCACTTTGATCGGCTCATTCTGGAGGTTAAAGTCGGTGAAGCAGTTGTTGGCGCCGATAAAGGTGTTGCGGCCTACTACAGTGAGCTGCAAGGTGGAGTTCTGGGCCACCATGCTATTTTCCATCAGTGTGGTCATGAACAGGCCTGCATTAAACGGCAGGAAACAGCGGTCGCTGACGACGCTCAGCATCACCTGGCCGCCCTGCATCACATTCACATTGTTGCCAATGATGCTGTTCGCGATCACCACGCCGGGGCCGATGTAGACATCGTCGCCGATCACAGTGGGGCCGTGGATCACGGCGGTAGGGTCGATCGAGCAGCGTTTGCCGACCTTCACGAGGGCGCGCGAGGCGAGGAAATGATTGCGCCACGACTCCTCAAAAGGGTTCAGGCGCTGCCAGATCGCGCTGGTGGAGAACTTCAGCTTATCGACAAAGGTGCGCCAGTCGGCGCCGCTCCAGCGCAACACATCCTTCAGGCGGGCCTTGCCCATCTTCACATCCTGCGCGGCGGCCATCGCGAAGACGCCCATCACCACATTGGCCATAAAGATGTGGATCCAGCTCTCGATCGACAGGCAGGCGCGCAGCGGGATCTGGTAGGTAAGGTCGCCCTGCGAGGCCATATAGCTGGGGATGTGGTAGTAGCCCATCTCCTGGCTCTGGGTGTCGATCATCAGAGGGGTGGGCTCGCCGCGCCGACCGGCGGGGAAGTAGTAGAGCTCGGCAACGCGCAGGTCGCCGCGCTGCTCCTCGCCGTCTTTCAGGAAGGCAACCCCATCGCGGCGGGAAAAGCCAGTAGAAAGCTGGGTAGCGTGGCGGGCGATGCTCGGGTCGCTCAGGCTGAAGGCAAGCTGGCAGGGGCGGGCGGCAGTGCGCGCCTGCGCGATGAACGCGTCGATCAGCGCGGCATTGAAGAAGAGATTATCGCGGTAGACGAGCAGTTCCTCATCGTCGGGTGGGGCTTTCTCGTCCAGCTCGGCGATGGTATCGATCTCGATGCTGCCTTTACAGTAGGCTTTGAGCAGATCGCGCTGAAGCAGCCAGAGCGGTTTGTTTAAAATACGCAGCTCGCGGGCAGGCTCAGCGAAAGGGGGGATATTGCTACGCTCTCGAATGATAATTCGCTGCATGGACGTGGCCTTTTCTGCGAGCTGAACAGCTTGGGTCAAGCTTGACCCTAAACCCGATCCTTGCCCTATGTACTATATAATGTAGCGGCCAC
>JAYUYB010000470.1:0-9331 GCA_043752655.1 Chloroflexota bacterium | reverse complement strand
GCACCTGCAAGCGCGTCGTCGTGATCGCGCCGACCATGCAGGAGGGCTCCGAGATCGAGCTGGACTGGAAGGTCGAGCTGAAGGGCATGGACGAGCTGCCCGCCTACCTGATCACGGAGCGCTCGTCGGAGATCGAGCTGACAGATGAGGAGATGCTGGCGATCCCGGAGCTGCTGCACTGCACGCCGTGGCACGAGATCAACACCGTGATCCGGGGCGTGATCCCGAACACGACAGCGGCGACCGAGCAGGCAAACGAGGCGGATACGGCCCTGGACGAGACCGCGCTTGCGGACGCTACCGAGGCGGCGCCGGCACTAGCGGCACCAAATGCGCGCATTCTGCCCGACGAGCCCGCCCTGAGCCTCCCCTCCACGCCCGTCTCCCAGCCTACCTTCTGGAAGCGCGCCCTGCGCACCCTGGGCACTACTACGGGCCGGGTCGCCGTGGCGCTCGCAGCGCTCACGGGGCTGCTGCTTGTGGTGCTGCTGCTGCGTCCCACACGCATCGTGCCCGCCGCCGACTCGCCCCCGGCGCCGCTCGCCGACGTTACGGGGGTGCCAGCGGGCGGGGCAGTAGGCGCCGCAGCCTCGGCCACGGCCAGCAACTGCCTCTGGTCTGGCTACCAGCTAGTAGGCAAACGCTACGACCAGGCGAGCCGCAGCTGGCTGAGCATCGCGGAGGGCGGCAGCGCCACCGCTGTTATGCCGGAAGTTGTCGTGGCGCTCGAGCAAGTCTCCACCTGTAGCGACGAGATCCGGCTAACCTGGAGCGTGCAGAACAACTCGGACCGGGCCGTGGAGTTCCCGCTGCGCAGCGACAACATCCGTGTGAGCGACAGCCTGGGCAACGAGTACCAGATCGACGACGACGCCTCCTCGCCGCAGGCGGTGCGGGTGGAGCCGGGCGGCCAGGAGCGGGGCACGGCTGTGTCCGGGCGCCCGGTAAGCCGCAGCGCCACGACGCTGCTGGTGCGCCTCAAAGATCAGCCCTTCGGCGAGGCGAGCTTCCTGGTGGCGCTTGGGCCGTGAGCCGTCTGGACCACGAATGGCGCGAAGGGGAACGAACGGCGCGAACATGCCAGCGCGCCGACGTGGCCGGGTTCGCGGTGGTTCGCCGCCTTTCGCGGTTTCGTGATCCAAAGGGCTCGGACTGACCTACCCACCTTATCACCGTTGCAGCTCCGCAACCCGCGCGCGAAACGCCTCTGAGACAGGCACGCTGTGGCCGGCCTTGTAGTCGTAGGCCACAAGGACAGTGCGGCCGGTGGCGAGCAGGGCTGCGTCGCTGGCGCGCGCTATGGCGTACTCCATCACGAAGCTCTTGGTGCCAAACGAGCTGACGCGCACGCCGACGGCCAGGCGGTCGCTAAAGAAGGCTGGCGCCCGGAAGCTGATCGTCGACTCGGCGAGGATCATGGCCAGCTGATCAAGGGCCTCCCCCGTGAGCAGCTGGTAGTAGGCGATGCGCGCCGACTCCAGATAGGTGGCGTAGACCGCGTTATTCACATGGCCGAGGGCGTCGAGGTCGCGGAAGCGCACCTGCTCCCAGAAGACAAACGGGTAGTCGGACACTGGCGCTGGTACACTAGTCATGGGGGCTCCTGGTACTTGTGCAACGGTGTCAACAACGTGTGGTAAAATAGCGGGCGTTCTGATCAGCACGAAGGTGAGCCAATGGCCGAGAGCAAGGGCACGATCTTTATCATGGACGATGATCTGGCGTTGCAGACCGTGCTCGAGTACGCGCTGCGCGGCGCTGGCTACGACGTGGTGCTTGCGCCTGACGGGCAAGAGGGCATGCGGCTGCTAGAGAACCTCGTGCCGAGCCTGGTGATCAGCGACATTATGATGCCAAACACGGACGGCGTCGAGGTTTTCCAGAAGATCAAAGAGCGCCTACAGGACAGTGGCATCCCAATTATTATTATGACCGCCCTAAATCGCAAGCCCTGGTTCGCAGATCTCGAGGCTGAGGGCGCGGTGATCTTGCAGAAGCCCTTCGAGATAGACAAGCTGATCGACATGATCAACGTGACGCTGCTGTAGCGCGGTGCAGCGCGTTGCCCGAACCGCCCACCGCTTATCGCCTACTGCTCGCTCATGTTCCAGCGCAGATAGGCCTCGATAAAGCCGTCGATCTGGCCATCGAGCACAGCCTGCACATTGCTTGTCTCGTACTCGGTGCGATGATCCTTCACAAGGGTGGAGGGGTGCAGGTAGTAGGTGCGCATCTGGCTGCCGAAGGCGGCGTCGCGGTAGGCGCCGCGCAGGCGAGCGCGCTCCTCAACCTGGCGTTGCAGCTCCCGCTCTAGCAGGCGCCCGCGCAGCACGCGCAGGGCCGTCTCGCGGTTCTGAAGCTGCGAGCGCTCGTTCTGGCAGGTGACGACTAGGCCAGAGGGCAGATGGGTAATGCGCACCGCCGAGTCGGTGGTATTCACGCCCTGGCCGCCATTACCACCGGCGCGAAACACATCCATACGAATATCCTCGGGCCGAATCACCACCTCGGGGGCGTCGTCCACCTCGGGCAGCACATCGATGCGGGCGAACGACGTCTGGCGAGTGTGGGCGGCGTTGAAAGGTGAGAGGCGAATGAGGCGATGGACACCAGCCTCGGCGCGGGCGTTGCCGTAGGCGTACTCGCCGCGCACCTCTAGCGTGGCGCTCTTAATACCGGCCTCATCGCCATCGCTCTGATCCACGAGCTGCACGGTGAAGCCACGAGATTCGGCCCAGCGCGTATACATACGCAGCAGTATCTCGGCCCAGTCCTGGGCGTCGGTGCCGCCCATACCCGCCTGGATGGAGATGAAGGTATTGCGATCATCGTAGCGACCGCCGAGCAGCAGCCCAAGCTCGTGGCGCTCAAGATCGGAGCGCGCCGTGCGCAGCTCCGCGTGGAGCTCATCGTACAGCGACGCATCGCCCTCGGCAGAGGCGAGATCGAGCAGCTCGGCCACACTGGTGAGCCGGCCCTCTAGTGTGGCCCACTGCTCCAGCTCGGCCTTAAGGCGGGTGAGGCGCTGCATGATCCCCTGGGCCTCGCGCGGGTCATCCCAGAGTGTGGGGCTGGCGGCCTGCTGATCCAGCTCGTCTACCTGAGCCTGCTTGCCGACCAAGTCAAAGATGCCCCCGGAGCAGCGCGAAGCGCTCGCGCAGGGTGGCCAGTTCGCTGTAGAGATCTTGCATACGCTGCATGCTCCTGAGTAGGCCATCGGTTCCAGAGGCTCATGGTACCACAAGTTACCCAGACCCGTAGCGCTCCGCACCTGAGCGTGCCGTCACGAGGAGCGTTGCCAGCAGCATCCTCAGCCCTGTGCTTGCTCGCTGATCCGCCGCGCTGCGGCCCAGCCGCTCTCAATCGCCAGATTCACGCGGCCCTGACCCGCCTCCATATCGCCGGCCACAAAGAGTCCGGCCACGCCCGCCGTCGCTGCCGGGCCGCAGGGCGCGTCGCAGAGCGCGTAGCGCCAGCGGTGGGCGTCGGCCCAGAGCGGTGCGCCAAGCTCGTCACCAAGCAGCGCCTGCACCAGGCCGTGAACCTCCTCCACAGGCGCGGGCAGCGGCGTACCTTGCCCATACGTGCCCTTCGGCAGCGCGTCCCAGTGCGCCTCGCTCCAGCCCGGCGCCATATGGGCCAGCAGCAGGCCCACGCCCGCTGGGGCGCGCTCGGGCTTCGCGTGCTCGCAGGCCAGCCAGGCGATCGGGTGGCCCCGGTCGCTGTTGACGGCGGCGTACCAGGGCAGCTCGGGCCGCCGCGCGTAGGCCAGCGCCACGGAGAGGCAGGGCCGGTAGGCGGCGGGTGCCAGCGCGGCGAGCAGCGTGTCACGGGTTGCGGCCTCGATGGCGCTGGCACCCAGGATCGCGGCGCTCTGCGGCGCGGGCGCGGTAAGCAGCACGGCGGCGAAGGGGCCATACACTTGGCCTTCGGCCAGCAGCTCGTAGGCGCCGGGGCCGCCCCGCAGCGCGGAGATCGTCGTCTCGCGGCGCACGTCAAGGGCCTGGCCGAGCTGCCGCCCGAGCGCGCCGATCCCGCCCGGCCACGTCCAGCGCGGCTCGTCGTTCTGCGCGGGGTCGCCCGCTCGCAGCTGGCCGACGCGATCAAAGGCCCACACGGGCAGCGCAATTGCGTGGGCGCCCGGCGTCTCCGCAACCAGCGCCTGAAGCGCAGGCGTGGGCGCCTTCATCAACTGGGCGCCATGGTCGATCGCGCAGCCCGCGACGCGCCTGGTCGTCACGCGGCCGCCGAGCCCGCGACTCTTCTCGAATAGTGTCACCGCGTGCCCGGCGCGCTGTAGCTCGCGGCCCGCCGCCAGACCCGCCACGCCCGCCCCAATGATCGCAATCATCGCCATTACAGGCCTTTCGCGATCAGACGCTCCAGCTCGCGCCGGTCGTCTGGGCCGTATGGGCCGATCACCGCGAGATGAAGGGCATCGTCGCGCATCAGGCGATGGGCCACGCGCTGCACATCATCCGCCGTCACTGCCTCCACCTCGGCCACCACCTGCTCCACGGGGATCACGTGGCCGTAGCGCAGCAGGTGCGCGCCATTGCGCGAGGCCACCGACCAGGTATCCTCCAGCGAGAGCAGCAGCCCACCCTTCACCTGCTCCTTCACCATCGCCAGCTCGTCGGGCGTCACCCCGCCCCGGGCCAGATCGTGCAGGATCTCGCCGGCGAGCGCCACCGCATCGCGCAGGGCCTCCGGGTCGACGCTGCCATACACCACCCACATCCCGGCGTCCGAGAGGTCGTTATGATAAGAGCCGACACTGTAAGCGAGGCCGTGCTCCTCGCGCAGCAGCTGGAAGAGCCGCGACGACATACCGCCGCCGAGGATCGAGTCGAGCACCTGGAGCGGGCGGCGGTCGGGATCAGCGTAGGAAAGGCCGGGCAGGCCGAGGCAGAAATTGCCCTGCTCGGTGTCACGCGCAAGCAGCGAGACGTGCGGGCCGGGGCGCGGCACAGGGCGCGGCTGCGGGGCCGTGGGTGCGCCCATAGGCATCGCGCCGAATGCGGCGCTCACCGCCTTGCAGGCCGTGGCGGCGTCGATATTCCCGGCCACCGAGATCACCATGTTGGCTTTGTTGTAGTGGCGCTGCCAGTAGCTGGTGAGGTCGGCGTACGTGATGTTGCCCACTGTCTCCACGCTGCCGGCAATGTCGCGACCGAGCGGGCTGTCGGCCCACATCGTCTGCTGGAGCAGCTCGTGTACAAGGTCGCCGGGCGCATCTTGAAGCCCGCGGATCTCCTCGATGATCACGCGGCGCTCCTTCTCCAGTTCGCCGAGGTCGAAGAGCGGGCGCAGCACCATGTCGCCGAGCACCTCGACAGCGCGATCCAGATGAATCGTGGCCACCTTGGCGTAGTAGACCGTCGACTCGTAGGCGGTGGAGGCATTGAGCAGGCCGCCGACGCCCTCGACGGCCTGCGAGATCTGGCGCGCAGTGGGGTAGCTGGCCGTGCCCTTAAAAAGCATGTGCTCGATGAAGTGGGCGGCGCCGCCGTGGGCGGGCGGCTCGTGGCGCGCACCGGCTGCTACAAAGCAGCCAATCGAGACCGAGTAGGTATGGGGCAGCTCCTCCACAAGAACGCGCAGCCCTTCAGGTGTGGTGATCAGCTCTTGCATAGGCGCTAGAATACCACATTCTCAAGAGCGATGCGCCTCTCCCTGACACCCTCTGCCTCTACCGCATCAGAACGCATCAGACTGCCTCCACAGTGCGACAGTCAACGCCCCTCCCAGACAGTCGATTGCATCCTACATTGCATCCCGACCTCTGGCTGGAACGGGGGCGGCCATGGTAGCTTTTGCCGCGCGTCCCCAGTCACCTCATCAGCCCCCCGTGCAGGTCGGCGACACCGAGCTTACCTCTTTCTTCGCCACCTTGGGCTGGGAAGGCGGGCGCGTCGAAATTGTCGCCGGCACGAACAACCCGAGCAACCCCGACAAGATCGATCTCATCACCTATAAGCCTGAGATCGGCCAGAGTACAACCCGCGTATGGGCGGAGCCGTCGAGCCTCGTGGATCTGGAGAAACACGTCCGCCGCTTGGCTGCGCGCTGGGGCAACGTCTACATCAGCATCGGCACCTATGACGCTGTGCCGAACAGCCGCAACCCTGAGCGCCTCACCTATAACCGCAGCGCGTCCAGGAAGCGGCGCGGCTTCGCGCTCGACGATATTGCGAATCCGGCAGCCCTACGCCTGCCGCCCACATGGGCGAACGAGACGAGCCCCGGCAACTATCAGGTGGGATACACCTGTGAGGAGCTCCTAAGCCCCGCCGAGGCTGAAACCATCGGTGTGGGGGCCGCCCTCTTGGAAGATGCTGATCTCAGCGGCGCTGATGTTGAGCAGCTGATCCGCGTTCCCAACAGCCTCAATACCAAGGCGAAGTGTGCTGGGCGCCCCGGCAACCCCACAACAGGCCAGGAGCCCGAGGGCTGGCGGGTGCGCCTGCGTATTGCCGATGGGCCACGCTACAGCCGTGCCCAACTCGCTACGGCATTTCTTCCTGGCGGGCTCGCCGAACTGGCGCGCTCCGCCACCACCAGGGCCGAGACGAACGAGCGGCGGAGGGTGGAAATTAATTCGGAAGCCTGGCAGGGCTTGCCTGATGGCGCCGCACTGATGGGGACCACGCGCTATCAGAAGCTGTTCGCTGCACGCCCCCAGCTCACTAAGCTTGCCACCGGCGAACGGGTTGTACTGCCAACCAAGCAGGGCCTCAAAGACACCGGCTCCGAGCAGGTAGCAGTCCTTATCTGCAACCTTGTGCGCGCCGGTCGCAAGGGTGACGACGGCACCATCGTGCCCGGCCTGGGCGCCCCGCCGGAAGCCGAAATCCGTGCCCTGGCCATGCACTGGCATGAGGCACTGCGCCCTGATTGCCCGCGTGCTGCCTATCAGGCCGACGTTGACCGGCTGATTGCCACCTATCGGCCCGAGGGCTATGCACCGGAGACCACGAAGGGAAGCGCGGGTGCGCGTACCGCTCCACCGCCTACACCGGCACCTGCGCAGCATCGGGGGCGGCCAGCGGGACAGCGGGCCGCCCAGGCTGCGGCACTGCTGGAGTTGATCGCCGCCTTGCCCACCGATGAGGCCGGCGTGCGGCGCACCTGTCGGGCGGATCTTGCGCGTGCCCTCGGTGCCACGGAGCGCATGATCACTGCCTATCTTGCCGATCTGCGCACCCACGATCTGCTGGAGACCCGCACCGAAGCCCGCGCGCTTGCCGTGCTGAGGGTGGAAATTAAATCCTTGTGTGAGGGTGGAAATCGCTCGAAGCTAGATCGCGTCCCAACGCCAGAAACGGCGCCTGCTGCTACAGGAGTGTACACACCGCCCCCCTTGCTCCTGCTCTCTGTCCCCCCTGTGCCCTCGGCGCCACGGGCGGCGCCGCTCGCCGCGCCGCCCGCCCCTACGGGGGGGTGTGTTCCACCTACGGCCCCCCCTGAACCACTGCCAGCGCCTAAGCCCGAGGCCATAGCGCTCGACGACAGCGCAAGCTTCAACCCCGGCCCACTCGGCGACAACCGCTGGGGCGCTTTGCTGACGACGGGCGCACCGCCGCTAGATGGGCCGACCGACTCTGCTGCCTGGGAAGCATGGGAGTGGGCAGACGCCCCGCACGGCGTGGACGAACTGGATGGGGACGGCGCTGTGAGCCCCCTCTCACCTGCTCTTGAGCGCTCGACGGCCGACGCGCAAGCCTATGCTCACAAATTGCCCCCTGGTGCCTTCGACCTGGACGCTTGGCTTCAGCTGTGCCGTAAGGCGCCGTTGCCTCCGCTGCGCCCGCGTGACCAGCCTGCGGCACCAGAACTGCCCACGGCCCGCGCCGAGACCCCGGAGCAGTGGGCGCAGCGGATCCGGCGCAAAGCATCCAGGTATGATGGTGCGCTGCCCAGCGTCGAGTACGTCAAGCGCATGGCCAGGATCGCGGCGGCCTTCGCTCCTTGCCCACCTCTGACACCACCTATCCCGGTTCAGGCCCCACTACGGAGCCCCGAAGCGCAGGAGCTGTATGACGTGCTGGAAGCTGCTACACGTCCGGAAGTCGTTCCACAATATACAGGTGGAGACTCGATAGGGTTAGGGCCTCCAGATTTGGTAACGCCACCCGCGCCCATCGTAGCTCAGATCGTTTCTCTGCGCCGGGCATCTACGCCCTCGCTCGGCTCGCGCCTGGTCGATGATCTCCATAATGGTGATCGCCTCCGCGCCATGCTGGCTGTTGCCGCCGACTGAGAGGAACCCATACCCACTTTCCCAGTCCTTGGTCATCTCGACCCTCACCGACACGCGGCGATGGGCGCTGGCGCTTGCCGCCGCTGCGGGCTAGGCGTTGTCGCCAAGGGCACACCATCGTGGTGGAGCTCTGTTGTGGGAGCCCACACCGCAGCTTGGTGATGTACCTGGCCGCGCTGCTACACGAGCCCGACGATGGAACTCTCGTAGCAGACCAAGGACTGAACCGACCGCGTACCTGAGCAGCCAACAACCAGCAGGAGAACGCATGCCACATCAGCCGCACACGCAGAACATGCTCCAGCCCCGTCGCTCTACAAGCTTTGGGAGCGGCTGTCCGAAGATCAGTGGCTCTTCTTTCGATGGGGCGGCTGTACACCGTAATCACAGACTACCGAGCTGCTTCAGCAGCGAATCCTGCTCTGCTGCCAAGAGTGCTGGTGTTGGCCGATTGCCCAGAGCCTCGATTTGAAGCTCGATCTCCGCCAGGCGCTGCGCCAAGCTCAGTACGTCACTGCCCAATGTGCCGCCCTGCCAGCCTGGCCGCAGGGCCACCGCGATGTTGTCGTCGAGCTGGCTGGCGTAGAAGAGTGGCTCTTGGACGGTGGGCTTGAAGTTGTAGAGCGTGTGCTGGGCGTCGAGGGGCACCTGTGCGCGCAGGTAGGCGAACAGCTCGAACACACCTACGCCTGCCCCTGTGCCCGGCGCCTTGCCGCTAAGAGCGTCGAGCAGGTGGGCGCCAAAGGGCGAGTGCTGCTTGTTCTGCTGCGAGCGGGCCGCCGACTTCTGGCTCGGGCGCGAGGAGGAGATCACCACCTGCCCGCTGCCCACTGCCAGAGGACGGTAGAACTCCGGGGGTGGCGCGGCGCCAGACACGGCGCCCGCCTCGGTGCCGAGCACCGCGTCGCCGATCCCGCCGGCGTGGCAGCAGTTGAGTAGCACCACCAGCCGCTTCGCCCGGGCACGTACCTTCGCCACCAGCGTGTGGAAGACTTCAGCGCTGAGGCCGGTCTCGGCGAGCTTGTTGAGCTGCGCGTCGTGGGGCAGCAGGGCGTAGCTGCCCTCCAC
>JAYUYB010000469.1:0-9350 GCA_043752655.1 Chloroflexota bacterium | reverse complement strand
ACCGGGTGGATATGCTCCAGCTGAGCGGGGTGCCCCTGCTGCGGCCCAAGGAGATCCGCCTGCGCGGCGCGAATCTGCTGCTCAAGCGCGTCACGGATATAGGCGCAGTGCTGCTCTCGGCGCCGCTCACCCTGCCCCTGGCCCTGCTGCTCGTACTGCTGATCCGGCTCAACAGCAAGGGCCCAGCGCTCTTTAGCCAGACGCGCGTGGGCAAGGGCGGGCAGCTCTTTACCTGCCTGAAGTTTCGGACCATGGTGCCCGACGCCGAGGCTCGTAAGGCGGAGCTGGTGGCCCAGAACGAGGCCGATGGGCCGCTCTTTAAAATGCGCGACGATCCGCGCGTCACTGGGGTGGGGCGTCTGCTGCGCCGTAGCTCCCTGGATGAGTTGCCCCAGCTTTGGAACGTGCTGCGCGGCGAGATGAGCCTGATCGGCCCACGGCCCGCGCTGCCCGAGGAGGTTGCGCGCTACGAGCCCTGGCATCGCCGTCGCCTCGAGGTGATGCCCGGCGCCGCCGGGCTGGCCCAGGCCCTTGGCCGCAGCGATATGTCGTTCGATGAGCAGGTGCGCCTCGATATCTACTACGCCGAGAACTGGTCCGTAAGCATGGATCTGCGCGTCTTCCTGATGATCCTGCCCGTGGTGCTCAGCGGGCGCGGCGCGTACTAGTATGTGGCGGCGGACGCCCTGGTTGGGTTTGAACCACGAAGCCCACAAAGCGGAGGACTGCGTGCGACCGGCCTTCGTGGGCTTCGTGCGCTTCGTAGTAGAGCCTGTGCGGATTTCCGGGAGGCTATACTCATGCAAAAGGTAGCACGCAGAACGCCCGAGGCACCCTGGGGCGTGCTTTTCGTGGCCGTGTTTGGCAGCGTGCTCGTCCCTGCTGTCGCGTTGCTTCCGCTTGAGCTGGCCGCGCTGCTGGTGCTCGGTGTGCTTGCCACGGCGCTCGCCCTGCTGAGCCCGGCCTGGGCGCTGGGCCTGGCGGTGCTCTCGGTGCCGGCCCAGGAGCTGGTGCAGCTGCCCGGCGGCCTCAGCCTTACTCAGGCGGCGCTGCTGCTGGCGCTGGCGAGCCTCGCGCTGCATACGCTGGCCAACCCCGAGCGCCCGCTCGCCTTTGGGCGCCTGTTCGCCCCGCTGATGCTCTTCGTCTGGTGCCTCGCGCTCTCAACGGCCTTTACGCCCTACAGCCGCGCCGAGGCCCTGCGCGAGACGGCCCGTTGGCTCACGGTGCCCCTCATCTATCTGCTGGGGCTCCGCGCAATGGAGGGGACAGGGGACAGGGAACAGGGAACAGGCGACGCCGCGCTGTTCGGCTCTGTCCCCGGTTCCCTGTTCCCTGTCCCCTGGCTTCTAGTGGCCTGCCTGCTGCTCGCGCCGACGGCGGACGCGGTGGTGGGGCTGGTGCAGTGGCGCTTCGGGTTGGGGCCAGAGAGCTTTGGGATCGGCGGGGGGCGTGTGCGGGCCTACGGAACGATCGGGCAGCCGAACTCGTTTGCGGGCTACATGAACCAGGGCTGGCCCCTTGCCGCTGGGGTCGCTTTGTTTGCGATCTTGGGGCTGGTCACAGGCGCCCCCCCGCGTCCCGCTCGCCGCGCCCTGCTCGCTGCGGGCGCTGCTGCCGCCCTGATGCTGGCGGCGCTGCTGGCGAGCTTCTCGCGGGGCGGTTGGGTGGGCGCGCTGGCAGGCGCCCTGGCCCTGGCCGTAAGCCTGGCCGTGAGCCTGCCGCCTGCGCTTCGCCCCCTGGGGCGGCGCCTTGTGCTGGCAGGGGCGGCGGGCGCCTTGGCGCTCGCGCTGCTTGGCGGGGGCGGGCTCCTACCCGCCCCCGTCTCTGGGCGCCTCGCGAGCCTCACCGGCAACCTGCGCCTGTTCGACGCGCGCGGTGCCGACATCAACGCGGCCAACTTCGCCGTAGTGGAGCGTATGGCGCATCTCCAGGCTGGCTGGAACATGTTGCGCAGCCGGCCGCTTGTGGGCGTAGGCCCCGGTAACTACAGCGTGGCGTACGAGGCGCCGCCCGCCGCAGGTGCGCCGACGATCAGCGTGCGGCCCTGGTACGAGTCGCGGGGGCACGCCCATAACTACTACCTGCACATCGCCGCCGAGGCGGGCCTGTTCGGCCTCGCCGCGTACCTGCTCCTGATCGGCGCCACGGCGCTCCAGGCTGTGCGGGCGCTGCGGGCGGCCCGTGGCTGGGCCTGGCGCGGCATCGCGGCGGGCGGGGCGGGCGTGGTGGCCGCCGTGGCGGCCCACAATCTGTTCGAGAACCTGCATGTGCTCAACATGGGCTTGCAGCTCGGCGCGGTCTGGGCGCTCCTCGTTGTGGCGGAGCGCGCGCAGGGGGAGAAGCATCAGTAATGACCTATCTTGTCACCGGCGGGGCCGGCTTTATCGGGAGCCATCTGGTAGACGCGCTGCTGCGCCGGGGCGAGCGCGTGGTCTGCGTCGATAACTTCACCAGCTACTACAACCCGGAGCGCAAGCGCCGTAACCTGGCGTGGGCCATGGAGCAGCCTGGCTTTACATTGGCCGACGCCGACATTCGCGACGCCGACGCGCTCGCTGCGATCTTTGCCGCCCACAAACCCCGGCGCGTTGCGCACCTGGCCGCCATGCCCGGCCCGCGCCCCTCGATCGCCGACCCGGCGCTCTATGCGGCCGTGAATGTGGGCGGCACGGTGCATCTGCTCGATCTGGCGCGTAAGCACGCGGTGGAAGGCTTCCTGCTCGCGTCTACCTCCTCGGTCTACGGGCGCGCCACGAAGACGCCGTTTGAGGAGGGCGACGCCACCGACAGGCCGCTCTCGCCATACGCGGCCACCAAGAAGTCTGCCGAGCTGCTGGCCTACACCTTCCATAGCTTGTATGCTATGCCGACCAGCGTGGTGCGCTTTTTTACGGTCTACGGCCCGCGCGGGCGCCCCGATATGACACCGTACCTATTTGTTGATAAAATGGTTAAAGGCGAGCCGCTTGTGCTCTTCGAGGGCGGGGTGAACCTGTTCCGCGACTACACCTACGTCGATGACATTGTGGCCGGGGTGCAGGCCGCGCTCGACCAGGCCAGCGGCTACGAGATCTTCAACCTGGGCAACTCGCAGCCGGTGGAGATGCGCCGCTTCGTGGGCCTGCTGGAGCAGATCACCGGGCTCACCGCGCAGATCCAGGTTCAGCCACTGCCCGCCACCGAGCCGCCGATCACCTTTGCGAGCACCGAGAAGGCCGGGCGTCTGCTTGGCTTCGAGTCCAACGTGAATGTAGAGCAGGGGCTGGCGCGCTTCTGGGACTGGTATTGCGCCGAGGGCCTGGCCCCGGAGGGCGCAGCGTAAGCTGCGCGTTAGGTCTGTGTTAGCCCGCGTTTATCCCGCGCCCCGATACTTGTGCGAGCAAGTTGCTGCGCGTAGCCGAGGAGTTCCGCATGCTGGGAGGCAGCGACATGATGGTTGATGAGACGAAGGGCAAGCTCGCGGCTGAGCCTGCCGAGGCTCCAGAGCTGCCGCCCGAGGTCGAGGTTGAGCGTGGGGGTTTCTCGCTCTGGGAGCGCCTGCGCAGCCCGCGCACCCTGGTGTCGTTTGGGCTGGCCCTGGCGATTGTGATCTTCGCCCTGCGCGGGCTGAACATCGACCTGGGGACGACCTGGGGCTACATGCGCCAGGCTAACCCCTGGCTGCTGCTGATGGGCCTGGGCGTCTTCTACACCACCTTCCCGCTGCGCACCCTGCGCTGGCGCATGCTGCTGCGCAATGCCGGCGTGCCGATCCACGAGGGGCGCACAACCTGGGCCGCGTTCCCGGCCCTCATGGAGTATGTCTACCTTTCCTGGTTCGCCAACTGCATCGTGCCGGCCAAGCTGGGCGACGCGTACCGGGGCTACCTGCTGAAGCGCAACGGTAAGGTCTCGTTCTCCACGGCCTTCGGCACGATCTTCGCCGAGCGCCTGCTGGATATGATCGGCCTCTTTGGCATGCTGATGCTCTCGGCCTGGTTTACCTTCGGGGCGCACATGCCCGAGGGCACCCAGATCGTGTTTGTGTTCGGGGGCCTGTTGGTGGTGGTAATCCTGGCGGGCCTGGCTGGCATGCGCTGGCTCAGCCCTGTGATCCGCCGCTTCATCCCGCACCGCTTTCACGAATTCTACGGGCGATTTGAGCACGCCGCCCTCAGCTCGTTTAGCCCAGCCATCCTGCCGCGCCTGATCGCGCTCACGGCGGGCGTCTGGATGCTGGAGGGCCTGCGGCTCTTCTTTGTGATCGAGGCGCTTGGGTCGGGGATGGCCACGCTCGCGCCCTCGGCGATTGTGTTTGTGGCCCTGGCCTCGTCGCTGCTCACGGCCCTGCCGATCACGCCCGCCGGCCTCGGCGTGGTGGAGGGCACGATCACGGTCGTGCTCACGCTGTTCGGGGTGGACAAAAACCTCGGCATCGCCGTGACCATCCTCGACCGGCTGATCAACTTCTGGAGCATCGTGGTGGGCGGCCTGGTGGTGTATATCTTCTCGAAGCGCAGATGATCGTCGGGGTCGACTACACGGCCGCCGCCTGGCAGGGCGCTGGGATCGGTCGCTACACCCGTGAGCTGATGTGCGCCATGGTGGGCCTGGACCGCTCGATTCAGTATAGGCTGTTCTACGCCGCCGGCGGGCTGCCGGCGGCGTCGCCATACCTGGGCGAGCTGCGCGCCCTGGCCGCCGCTCATGCAAACGTCACGGTGAAGCCCATCGCGCTTGCGCCGCGCCACCTGACGATCCTCTGGCAGCGCCTGCGCCTGCCGCTGCGTGTGGAGCGCCTGATCGGCCCGGTGGATCTGCTACATGCGCCGGACTTTGTGCTGCCGCCCACACACGCCCGCACCCTGCTCACCATCCACGACCTGACCTTTCTGGTGCGCCCGGAGTGCGCCGAGGCGGGTCTGCGCCGCTATCTTGCCACAGCAGTGCCGCGTGCGCTGCGCCGCGCCGACATGGTGCTGGTGGACTCGCAGGCCACCGCGAGCGATCTGGCCCGCCTGCTAGGGGTAAGCGGGCCGCGCGTGCGGCTGGTCTACCCCGGTGTGGAGGCGCGCTTCCGGCCACTGCCCGCCGCCGAGGTGGAGCCGCTGCGGGCGGCGCTGGGGCTGCCAGCTGATTTTCTGCTGTTTGTGAGCACGATCGAGCCGCGCAAGAACCTGGTGCGGCTGCTGGAGGCGTTTGCGCTGCTGGTGGCAGACGGTGGACAGTGGACGGTGGAGGGTGGGCAGGGAGCGAGGGATTCACTGCAGCTGGTGATCGCGGGGCGCAAGGGTTGGCTGTACGAGGAGGTGTTTGCGGCGGTGGGGCGGCTGGGGCTGGCGGGGCGGGTGCGCTTTCTGGACTTCTTTGACGACGCGCAGCTGCCGGCGTTGTATAATCTGGCACGGGCCTTTGTCTACCCGTCGCTCTACGAGGGCTTCGGGCTACCGGCACTAGAGGCGCTGGCCTGCGGGGTGCCCGTGGTGACGGCCGCCGTGGCGAGCCTGCCCGAGGTGGTTGGCGAGGCGGCGCTGCTGATCGATCCGCTGAACGTGGCGTCGATCGCGGAGGGCATGGCGCGGGCGCTTGTGGGGGGCGAGCAGCTGCGGGCTGCCGGGCCGTTGCAGGCGCGTCGTTTTACGTGGGCGGCGGCGGCGGGCGCATTGCTGGAGTGTTACCGCGCCCTTGAGCGCCAGGGGAGCGCGCGAGATTAGGAACTATCATGTCGCGTCAAACCGATCTTGTGGCCGAGGCCACGCAGCGCGGGGCCGCGCCGGGCCGTGGCTATGCTATCGCCCGTGTGATCTCGCAGGTGCTGCACCCCGTGATCCTGGGGGTGGTGAGCATCTTTATTGTGGGGTTGCTAGGCGTGGCGCCGCCGCGTGTGGGCGTGATCTGGTCGCTGGTGAGCACCTTCATCCAGGTGGTGCCGCCGATGATCTTCTTCATCTACAGGCTGCGCCAGGGCGCCTACAGCGACGACGACGTATCGGTGCGCTCGCAGCGCAACGAGCTCTACCTGTTTGGGATCGGCAACCTGAGCGTGGGGCTGCTGGTGCTGTGGCTGCTTGGCGCGCCCGCGCCAATCCGCGCGCTGATCACGGCGGCGATAGCGATCAGCACAATCGCGTGGCTGATCAACCTCTCGTGGAAGATCAGCGTCCACGCCTCCAGCATGGGCTCCACGGCCACGCTGGCCGCGATCTACTCCGAGCCGCTCGGCCTAATCCTCTGGCTCTGCGCACTGGCCCTTGGCTGGGCGCGCGTGCGTACCCGCAACCACACGCTAATGCAGGTGGTCGCCGGGCTGGGGCTGGCGACGGCGTGTGTGCTGGCGACGTTCTGGGGGTATGGGCTGCTCTGACGTGCAATAGCCGAGAGCCGAGAGCCGCAGTATACCTTGTGCACGGATCACGCCGATTTCCGGCCCAATGGGCGGATGGTGGCGATCAGGATGCCTGCGGCGATCAGGGAGATGCCGGCGGCGTGATAGGGCTGGAAGCGCTCGCCGAGGAAGAGCATGGCGAGGACGACGCCGAAGGCAGGCTGGAGGTGGAAGAAGTGGCCGGCGCGGTTGGCGCCCAGCAGCTCCACGCCCCGGTTGAAGCAGATGTAGGCCACGATGGCGGGGAAGAGCGCCACGTAGCCTACTGCCCCCACGGTTACAGGCGTGAGCCGCATTGGCCGACCGGCGAGCCCCTCCCAGACGTAGAGCGGGAAGAGCAGCGCAAAGCCCACAGTGAAGATCACCAGCAGGAAGCTGAGCGGGTGGACGCGCGGGCGCAGCCGCAGCAGCGCCGTGTAGGCGGCGTAGCAGATCAGCGCGATAAAGACGAGCACGTCGCCGCTGTTGAAGGCGAGCGTCGCGAGCACGCCCAAGTCGCCGCGCGCGATGATCACTACCACTCCGATCAGCGAGATGGCGACGGCGAGCAGCTGGCGCGGGCCGACGGTGTCGCGGAAGATCAGGAACGAGAAGATGATGATCACCAGCGGCTGGATCGACTGGAGCAGTAGCGCGTTGATGGCCGTGGTGCGCCCCAGGCCGGCGTAGATCAGGGTGTTGAAAACGGCGATCCCAAGGATGCCAAGGACAAGCACGATCGGCCAGCGCGCCCGCACGGCAGTCCAGTCGCGGCGCAGGTGAGGGAGGGCGAAAGGGGCGATGATCAGCGCGCCGCCGAACCAGCGCCAGAAGGCTAGCCCCACTGGCGGCACCTCGCCACTTACGGCCCGCCCTAGCACAAAGTTGCCCGCCCAGAATAGCGTAGCCAGGGCGAGCAGTAGGTAGGGTCGGTCGTAGAGGCGCATAAGTGCCAAGGAGACAAGGAGACAAGGAGACAAGGAGACAAGGAGACCGCCTGTATATGCCGTTAGGCGCTCCTTGTCTCCTTGTCTCCCCAGCGAGCCTAGCGAGCGATGCTCCTTGTCTCCTTGTCTCACCGTGTTACGCGATACCCCACCTGCTTGAGCAGCTCGCTGGCGATCACCGATTTCTGGATCTCGTTGGTGCCCTCGAAGATCCGGGTGACGCGCGCGTCGCGGTACATGCGCTCCAGCGGCAGCTCGCGTGAGAAGCCGATGCCACCATGAATCTGGATCGCCTCGTCGATCACTTGGCTGGCCACATCAGTGCAGTAAAGCTTCACAATGCTGCTCTCCAGCGTGGCGCTTTTGCCTGCATCCACGCGCTTGGCGCAGTCGTAGACGATCTGCTCCATGGTGTAGATTTTCACCGCCATCTCGGCCAGCTTGAACTGGATGGCCTGGAAGTCGGCGATCGGGCGCCCGAACTGCTGGCGCTGTATGGCGTACGCGCGGCTTAGCTCGAAGGCCTCTTTGGCGGCGCCCACGCTGCTGCCGCCCAGACCGCAGCGCCCGATGTCGAGCGTCTTCATGGCGATCTGGAAGCCCTGGCCTGGGCCGCCTAAAATATTCTCGGCGGGCACGCGCAGATCCTCGAAGAAGAGGCTGCACGTGTGCGAGGCCTTGAGGCCCATCTTCTCCTCGACCTTGCCAACCTTGAAGCCGGGGTAGTCCTTCTCCACGATGAAGGCGCTGATGCCGCCACGGGCGCCCTTGCTCTTGTCGGTCACAGCATGGACGATAATCACGTCGGCGAAGCTGCCGTTGGTGATCCACATCTTCTGGCCGTTGATCACCCACTCGTCGCCGCGCAGCTCGGCCGTGGTGCTGATGTTGGCGGCGTCACTGCCGGCGCCCGGCTCGGTGAGCGCCCAGGCCCCGATCATGCGGCCCTCGTTCATGGCCCGCAGATACTTGTCCTTCTGGGCGTCGTTGCCACCCAGGTAGATGCTCATCGCGGCGAGTTGGGCGTGGGCGCCGATGATCGTGGTGTGGCTGGAGCAGACGCGGTTCAGCTCCTCCATCAGCACGCAGTAGCCGGTGATGCCCATGTCCAGGCCGCCATACTGCTCGGGGAAGGGGATGCCGAGCAGCCCGAGCTCGCCAGCCTGCTTGATCGTCTCCAGCGGCACGCGCTCCTCCTCGTCGATCGCGCGGGCGATCGGGCGGATCGCCTTGTCCACAAACTCGCGCACGCTCTGCCGCAGAAGCTTGATCTCGTCGCTGTGCTCGTACTCCATGGAAGTTCCTTTCTTCATTGACGGTGGACGGTGGACGGTGGACTATCAGCTATCGGCCATGCGCTCGCGCGTTTGATGCGAGACAAGTGGCAGGACAAGGGCGGAGGGGTGGGCGGCGTCGTGGTAGATCGTCTGCTCTGCGGGCAGGCCTGTGGCGCCACCTTCGCCAAGCGGGCGGCCATCGCCTGGGTTTGCGCTCCAGCGAGGGTGGGCTGCGCTGCACACATGGAGCCGGATACGCTGCCCAATGCGGAAGCGCTGCGCCGTGGCCCACATGTCGATCTCGATCCGCAGGCTGCCGTCGGGCTGCCGCTCGCCCTTGCCAGGTGCCACCCGGCAGAGCCCCTCGCAGACGTTGCGGCTGAGGCCGTCGGGCGTGACCTCGCAGAGCCTCCCCACGAAGTCGGTCTGCTCAAGGCTGGAGCGGACAAACAGCTCCAGGCGCACCTGGCCGATCACATCCAGCGCCTCGCGGAGCGGCGATGTTGTGAAGCAGATCAGGTCGGGGCGCGCCTCCAAGGCGCCCTGATCACGGGGGCCAGCGCTGGGGCCAAGGACTGGCCCGCCGACCGAGGGCGTCGGGTTGCGCGGGTCGAAGCGGTAGCTGTCTGGCGGGCTTGTGTGGGCCGACGCGTGGGTGGAGAGCAGACCCTCGGCGTGGAGGAAGTAGCGCGTTACGGCGGCTGGCGGCGGCCAGAAGTCCATCTCGTGCCACTCGCGGCTCCCCATAAGCGCGAGGCGTACGGGGCGGCGGCGCATGGC
>JAYUYB010000468.1:0-9352 GCA_043752655.1 Chloroflexota bacterium | reverse complement strand
GGCACCGGCGTCGTGGGCGTTGACGGCACGGGGGTCTTTACCGGCGCGGTGGTTTTCGTGGGCGTAGGCGGCAGCACCCGCGTGGCGCTGGGCGAGGGCATCTGCGTGGCCTTGGGCGCGGGCGGCGGCTCCGGCGCCGTCACGGGCGGCGCTGAGGGCGCGGCAGGTGTGGCCGAGGGCGCGGTGGTTCGCGTGGGCGGCAGCGGGATGGTGGCGGGCGCGCGCTGCACCACAACCGTGCGCGAGGGCGAGGGCGAGGGCGACGGCAACGGCGAGGGCGTAGCAGGCAGCGGCGTAGCTGGGGCCAGCGTCTCGGTGGCGGTGGGCGTCGGCGACGGCGATGGCTCGGCTGTGGCGACGGTAGGAATCACCGTGGAGGCGCCCACGACGACGATGGGGACGCTATCTTGCGGGCCAGAGGGATCAGACGGGGGCGGCGGGAGCTGCTCGGCCTCGGCGGCGGCGATGGCCTCGGGGTTAAGCGGTGGGATGAGCGGGCCGATCGGCCAGAAGCTGTAGTCGGCCCCGCCGCGCGCCAGGAGATTGCCGTTATAGCGCACGATATCGGGCGAGGCGAGGTCGAGCGCGATGCGCGCGATCATGCCGACGCCACCGAGCACAGCGATGAGTGCGAGCGCCATCAGCCAGGGGAGCGGGCGCCGCAGGGCACCGCGCTCAGGCAGCCAGGGAAATCTTCTTTTCGGGGCTTGGTGTATCATTGATGAAGTGCAGTGTGAAGTAGAAGGTGCTGCCCTGGCCCGGAACGCTATTCACGCCGATTGTGCCGCCCTGGCGCTCCACGAGCTGCTTGCAGATCGCAAGGCCAAGGCCGATGCCACGCTCGGATGAGTTAATGCCCTCGCTTGTGCCGTCGCCACGAATAAAGCGCTGGAAGATCTGCTCCTGCATGGCCACCGGCACGCCGCGGCCCGTATCCTGAACCTCAACCCGCACGTGGCTGCCGCAATCCACGGCCCGCACCGTGATCCCGCCCTCGCTGGTGTAGCGGCGTGCGTTGTCGAGCAGCTGCTGAAGCACCTGGCGCACCTGGTCGTAGTCGGCCAGAACGGGCCGCAGATCCTCGGGGAGATCGATCAGCAGCGCGAGCCCCTTGGCCTTGATCTGGCCCTGGAGCGGGAAGGCGGCCTCGCCGATTGGCCGGGCCAACTCCATCGGCTCAAGCTCGGTGGAGAGCGAGCCGGAGTCCAGGCTGGCGACCACGATCACATTGTTGACCAGGCCGGTCATGTTGTTGGCGTGGTGGCGGATGGAGTCCACAAACACGCGCTGCTCTTCGTCCATCGGGCCAGCCAGGCCGCGCAGCAGCAGGTCGGAGTTGCCACGGATGACGGTGAGCGGCGTCTTCAGCTCGTGGGAGATCGTGCCGATGAAGTTCGTCTTCGCGCGGTCTACCGTCACCTCGGCGGTCATATCCTGAAGCACGCAGACATAGCCACCGCTGCGGGCGCCGCCAGTGTTGATCACGGGGGAGATCGAGACCTTCACGATGTGGGCGCCGAGGGTGTAGAGATCCTGGGCGCGCTGGGCGCCGAAGCCGGGCACGCCGTCGGTGAGCTTCACAAGCGGGATGGCGCTCAGCTTGGTGGGCATGGGCGCATCCTCGGCGATGCTCATGAGGCGGCGGGTGGCGAAGTTCAGCATCTCGACATTGCCGAGATCATCGATCACAACGACGCCATCGGCGATACTCTCGACGATGGCGGCGCGCTGATTGGCGACATCCTGCATCTGGGCGTAGGCGCGCACAAGAAACTCCGTCATCTGGTTGAAGCTTCTGGCGAGCTGGCCGATCTCGTTATCGGAGCTAATGCTGACGTAGCGCCTGCCCTCGCCACGGCTGATCGCCTGGGCGGTGTCTGCGAGCTCCTCGATCGGCCTGGTGATAAAGCGTGCGACAACGACACCGCCGCCAATGATCGCCGCCGAGAGGACAATCACCAGGATCAGGATGGGCCAGACGGTGCTGTTGGTTGTGGCGGTAACACCGTCGCGGGAGAGCGCGGCCGCCAGAATGCCCACGGTGGTGCCGCGGATCGTGAGCGGCACATAGGCAAACTGATACTCGTCGCCGCCGACCCTCTGCTTGCTGAGAATGGCCTCCTGGCCGGTGCCGAGGCTCGCCTCGTAGTCGTTGAGCAGCCGGAGGCTCATGGAGGGCACGGCCTGGTCGCCGAAGGTGGAGCTGATCACGCTGCCTGCCTGGTCGTACAGAGTAATCCCGGCAGCCTGGGAGCGCTCGGTCATGGTGGCGAGCAGGTTATCGACGCGCATCGCGGCGATCACGCCGCCGACGACTGTGTCGCCGCGGCGCACTGGGGCGATCGTGCCGAAGTAGAGATTGCCCGTATCATCGAACTTGATCAGGCCCGCGTACTTATCACCCCTGTCGTCGACCTGGCCGCTGAGCACGCGCTTGGTGAACCAGGCGTCCGAGAGATTGAGCGCCTGGTGCTGCACCGTCTCGCCCTTATCGCGCTCGAAGTCGGCCACCGTCTGCCCGCTCGAATCGAAGGCGAGCAGACGATCCAGCAGCACGCCGTTGCGATACTCGGCGCCAACCTTGAAGAAGGGCTCAAGGGCCTGCGCGACGCCCACATGATCGTCATCAGCGAGTGCGTCGGCGATGCCTGGCGTGTTGAGGGCCAGGTTCGGCAGGGCGAAGGAGACCTCGCGTAGGAACTGGAGGTTGGCCTGCTCCTGATTGTTCAGGGCATCGTTGGCGGAGCGGGTCACGGAGGCGAGCTGGCTGGCGAAGCGCTCCTCCAGAGATTGGCCGAGCATGTAGAAGACCGCAGATCCGCCCGCCACCATCACGATCACCGTGAGCAGCAGGAAGGGAATGACAATCTGGTACTGAAGCTGTCCGTTCAGCCTCTTCCACAACCGAGCCATAGCTACCACCTGGCACACGCGAACAAATTGCCACACAACAACCAATTTATGCCACGAGCGGCGCCTGATGCGCCTGTATCCCATGAGTATAGGAGCCTGAAGGTGCCCGATCAATAGGAGGATGGTTATAAGTCGTTTACATTTTCTTTAACTACGCGTGGCGGCGATACCACAGCCATACGCAGCATTGCAAAGCGGTAGGGTCGTACCACCGCCTATGCTATACTATGCGGGCAATATGGCAGTTGTGTCGCCCTCTGCCTACACCCCCTCAAGAGGTATGCAGCTACGCTTTTTGGGCACCGGCACCTCGATGGGCGTCCCCGTGATCGGCTGCGAGTGTGCCGTCTGCCGCTCGCCCGACCCGCGCAACAAGCGCACGCGCACCTCGGCCCTACTGCGCACCGGCCAGGAGACGATCCTGATCGACGCCGGGCCAGACTTCCGCACCCAGGCGCTGGCCGCCGGGCTGCGCCAGATCGACGCGGTGCTGCTGACGCACTCCCACTTCGACCATGTTGCCGGGCTAGACGACCTACGCCCGCTCTGTCATAAGGTGGGATCGGTGCCCGTTTACAGCAGCGCGCGCACGCTCGGCGAGGTACGTGAGCGCTTCGCCTATGCCTTCACAGAGACATCGGTGGGCTCCACGCGCCCCAGCCTCGATCTGCACCCCGTGGATGCGCCCTTCACCATTGGCAGCAGCGCGATCCGCCCGCTGGAGATCCTGCACGGCACCTGGACAATCACGGGCTACCGCATCGGTGGCCTCGGCTACGTTACGGACGCCAGCGCCATTCCGCCGGAGGCGTGGGCGCAGCTTGGCGGCCTGGATGTGCTGGTGCTGAACGCACTGCGCTTTGACTCGCACCCAACCCACTACACGATCTCCCAAGCCGTCGAGGTAATCGCTGCCCTACGGCCGCGGCGGGCCTTCCTGGTGCATATGACACACTCGGTGGAGCATGTGGCGGCGGGCGCGGCGCTGCCGCCCGGCGTAGAGTTCGCCTACGACGGCCTGACGGTTGACGTGGCCAGCGAGTAGCTATGCGGATCGGCATCGACGCGCGCCTGAACGCCTACCGCCAGGGCGGGATCGCCCAGTACACACGCCTGCTGCTGGCCGCCATGGCCGCCGACGCCCCGCACGAGCAGTTCGTGGCGCTCCAGCACCATCGCCAGGCGCGGCCGCTCGTGGTGGCGCCGAACGTGCGCCGGGCGGCCATGCTCACCCCGCCGCACAACCGCTTCGAGCAGTGGAGCCTGCCGCTTGAGCTGCTGCCGCAGCGGCTTGATCTGCTGCACTGCCCAGACTTTGTGGCCCCGCGCTATCGCCCCTGCCCCGCCGTGATCACCATCCACGACCTGGCCTTCATGAAGTTCTCCGCCATCCTCGACGACGATGCGCGCCGCTTTTACGGCCAGGTGCGCGCAGCCGCCCACAGCGCCCAGGCGGTAATCACCGTCTCCGAGGCCACGCGCGCCGACATCAGCACGATGCTTGAGCTGCCCCCTGCGCGGGTAGATGTGGTATACGAGGCCGCCGACGCGCGCTTTGCGCCCACGCTGGTGACGAGCGGCGAGCGCCGGACGGTGGGCGGGCACGAGCTGCGGGCGGGCGAGTTTCTGCTGTTTATGAGCACGATCGAGCCGCGCAAGAACCTGGAGACGCTGCTGCGCGCGCTGCGCGTCTGCCTTGATCGGGCGCCTGGGGTGGGGTACCAGCTGGTGGCGGCAGGCGGGCGGGGCTGGCTCGACGAGCCGATCTACGCGCTGGCGCGCGAGCTGCGGCTTGGGGACGCGCTGGTTTTTACGGGGCGGGTAGAGCTGGATGATCAGCTTTGGCTCTACAACGCCTGCCGGCTCTACCTGAACCCGTCGCTCTACGAGGGCTTTGGGCTACCGGCACTCGAGGCGCTGGCCTGCGGGGCGCCCACGGTAGTGGCCGACACGAGCAGCCTGCCGGAGGTGGTGGGCGACGCGGCGCGGCTGCTGCCCGCGCGCGACGTGGGCGCCTGGGCCGAGATGATCGCAGAGCTGTGGGCCGACGAGGCCGCCCGCGCCGAGCTGGCCCGTCGCGGCCCCCTGCGCGCCGCCACATTCTCGTGGCGCCGGGCGGCGCGTGAGACGCTGGGGGTGTACAGGCGCGTGGTGGGACGGTAGACGGTGGACGGTGGACGGTGGACGGTAGCCACACACCCGCCCTCTGGTCGTCGGGTGCGGCGTAACGTTGCGGCCCAGGCGGGGCAGCGGGCGACTGAAGGCGCGCCACCCGGGCGCTGCGCGCCGCGCGTCCGCCGACGCACGGCCGTAGGCCGGGCCGGCGCGGCGTTCAGCCGCCGGCCAGCGGGCAGCCCGAAAGCATACGCCGCACCCCTGGTCGTCCACCGTCCACCGTCCACTCCTACGCCTGGCGCAAGGCCGGGTGCAGCTTGGTGGCGGCGAGCCAGGCTACGATGCACTCGGTGGGCTGGACGCCCTGCTCGGTGACGATCCCGGCCAGGGCGGCGAGCGGCGTGCTGTCGAAGTAGAGGTTGGTGATGGCGAGGCTCGCGGGCGCCTCGGCCCAGATCTGCTCGGCGGGCCAGCGCGCCTGGGCGGGCGGCGCGTAGCCGGGCGGCAGGAACTTCTCGCTGCCGCAGAGGGCGTACATCGGCACGCCGCGCGCGCCGGCGGCCAGGGCAATGCCGTAGGTGCCCACTTTGTTCACCAGACCCTGGGCGCCCAGATGATCTGCGCCCACAAGCACTAGCTGGCTCTCGCCGGCCATCGCGATCGCCAGCGCGTCGATCACCAGCGTTACCTGGAGGCCACCCGCCGCCAGCTCGGCGGCCAACGTGCGCCCCTCACAGGCGGGGCGGCCCTCGGCGCAGATCACTTTGAAGCGGCGGCCCGCCCGCTGGGCGTGGCGCAGGGCGGCGCGCACCGTTGTGCTGCGCCCGTTTGTGAGGATCTGGCTATCCTCGGGGATGAGCCGCAGGGCCGTCTCGGCGATGGCCGCCTCGTGGACGCGCAGCCTCCGCTTGAAGTCGCTCGTCACGTCGGCAACGGCGCTGTGGGCAGCAGCTGCGTCAGGGGCGTCCTCCGTGGTCCAGAGCACCGCGTTCACCAGATTCACGAGCGGAGCCATGGTGGGGTGAGCGCTGATCAGGGCCCAGCCGGCGCTGAGCAGCCTGCGGCGCAGATCCTCTACTAGCTCGGTCGGCTCGGTTCGGGCCAGGCGCTGCAGCACCTCGGCGCTCTTCTCGGCGATCTCCACCGCGCCAGAGACGCTATCCTCGGCGATGGCCGCGACTGCCTGTGCGGTAAATCGATCCAATGCAATGATCCTGAGTCTGGTTGGGATGGTGCTTGGGGGCGCCCAGGCCGAGCCGGCAGCCGCAGAGCTACGACCGCCGCCCGCAAGGGCTTAAACATACCACAGTTCCCACAGGTTCAGGTTGGGCTTGTCGGACCAATGGGGCGGCGGGCGAGGCTGTGCAGCATGGCCTCAAGCTGATCGAGCGAGAAGGGCTTGGGGAGGAACATGTTGCCGTTCTGCTCTAGCTGGCTGCGGGTGCCGAGGCTCAACGTATCGCCAGTAATAAAGATCACACGCTCGGCGAGCGCAGGCTCGCGCTTGCGCAGGGCCTCCACTAGCTCGAAGCCGCTCATGCCGGGCATCTTCACATCGCAGAGCATCAGGTCGAATGGGCCGCTGCCGAGGGCCTTCAGCGCATCTTCGCCGCTTGTAACCAGCGTGGCGCGGTGCCCCAGGTCGCGCAGGAGTCGGGCGATCAGGTGCACCACGGGCTCCTCGTCGTCCACGACGAGCACATTGAGCGCGGGGTCTGGCGCGCTGGCGGCGGCGCGGGGATCGGACACCGGCACGGGTGTGGACTCTTCCAGATCGCGCACGGGCAGCGACACAAACACGCGCGTGCCCAGGCCCACCAGGCTCTCGGCCCAGATCTGGCCGTCGTGCTCCTTCACGATGCCGAAGCAGATCGAGAGGCCGAGGCCAGTGCCCTGGCCCACAGGCTTGGTGGTAAAGAAGGGGTTGAAGATCTTCTGGAGGTCGCGCTCGGGAATGCCAATGCCGCTGTCGCTCACCTCCACGCGGATCATGGGGCCGCCTTCGCCGGGCAGCACGGCGGTGCGCAGGGTGAGCGTGCCGCGGCCGCCCTTCTCCGTCATGGCGTGGCGCGCGTTGGTGATCAGGTTGAGGAAGACCTGCTGGAGCTGGTGGCCGTCGGCGGTGGTCGCGGGCAGGCCAGGGTCGAGCTCCTGCACCACGTTGATGTTGTCGACCTTCAGCTGGTAGCTCTGAAGGGCAAGTGCGCTGCGCACCGCCTCGTTGATCGAGACCAGGTGGCGCTCGGGCTTATGCTCGCGGGCGAAGATCAGCAAATTCTGCACGATGCGGGCGGCCCGCTCGGCCTGCACATGAATCTGCTCGATATCCTGGCGCGGCTCATCGCCCAGGCTTTGATCGCGCAGCAGGAGCTGGGCGTAGCCGCTCACGCTGGTGAGGGGATTGTTTAGCTCGTGGGCCACGCCTGCCACCAGCTGGCCGATGGCGGAGAGCTTCTCGGACTGAATCAGCTGCTGCTCGAGCCGTCGTCGCACCGTAAGATCGCGGGCGATGCAGTGGACGCCCTTCACGCCGATGCCGTTCTGGATCATCTGAGCCGAGACCTCAAGGTAGATCTGCTCGCCATCGCGGCGAGTGAGCTCCAGCTCGAAGGGCTGCACGCCCTGCCCAGCTAGGATCACCGCAAGCTGGGGTTGCGCGTCGCGCCAGGCATCGGCGGAGCAGAACGCGGCGAGGGGGCGACCGGTCAGCTCATCCACCTGGTAGCCGGTGAGCTGCTCGCCAACTTTATTGATACTGGTGATGGTGAGCGTGCGGTCGAGGGTAAAGATCAGGTCGTAGGCGTTGGCGAACAGACCCTTGTACTGCTGCTCGGAGTGGCGCATCTGCTCGTAGAGACGCGCGTTCTCGATCGCGATGGCGGCGTAATCGGCGAGGGTGGCGAGCAGATACTGGTCGTCGTCGCTGAATGTGCGGCTGGTGGTGCGATTATCCACGGCCAGGACGCCGATCACCTGGTCGCCTACCGTCAGGGGAACCTGGAGAATAGCGCGCACGAGAAAGCCGGTTTTTACCTTGAGGGCCATGCCAGAGCGCACCTGATCGAGGCGCACGGGCTTGCCGGTACGCACCACCTGGCCGGCGAGGCTATCGTCCACGGGGATGCGCAGGCTCTGGGCGCGCTGCTCACCGAGGTTCTTGGCGGCGCGCAGGTAGAGCTCGTTGTGCGGGGCGTCGTGGAGCAGCAGGAAGCCCTCCTCGGCCTTGGTGATAAAGACACCGGCCTCCACGATGCGCTGGAGCAGCTGCTCCTGATCCATGAGGCCAGTAACAGACTTGCCGATACGCGAGAGGACCGTAAGCTCGGCGACCTTCTGCTGAAGCGATGCGGTGAGGCGCTCCTTATCGCGGCGCAGTCGGCGCTCACGCAGGGCCTGGTCGATCACGGCGCGGGCCTCGCTGTCGGAGAAGGGCTTGATCAGATAGTTGCGCGCGCCGAGGCGGAAGGCTTCCACGGCGATATTCTCGGAGCCGTGGGCCGTCATCAGGATCACAGGGACGTCGTAGCCCTCCTGGGCGATCAGGCGCAGCAGCTCAAGGCCGCTAATATCAGGCAGCTGGAGGTCGAGCAGGATCAGGTCGGGGAGCTGAGCGCGCAGGCGCTGGAAGCCCTGGCGACCAGTATGGGCGACGATCGGGCGATAGCCAAGCTCGGGCAGAACATAGTTTGCCAGAAGCCCAGCGATCTGCTCGCTATCGTCGATAATTAAAATCTCTTCCATGGCCGCGTCGACCCGCCGGTCTATTGTGAGCAAACTCATAGGGCGTCCCCCTGATGTGGAGGCGGTACGTGGCGCCCGAGGCTGTGCGAAGTTGCCGATTGTAGAGACGAATTGTACACTGTTGGCCTGTCTAATAGCAAGCAACAAATCAGGATACTATGCCAACGAGCACCAGATGTTGAGCGAACCCGCCCTGGCCGTCGTTGTGCTTGGCGACATCAACGCCGATCTCAGCGTTACGGTGCCGTCTTTTCCGCAGGAGGGCGACGATCTGCCCGCGAGCGATTTGCGCTGGAACAGCGGGGGGGCGGGCCTGAATGTGGCAATCGCGCTGACCCGTCTGGGCGTCAGGGTGCGGCTGGTGGGCCGAGTGGGCGACGATCCGGCCGCCGAGGTTGCGCTGCGGGCGGCGCGGCGCGCCGAGCTTGACCGCTCCCACATTCAGATCGATCAGGAGATCGCGACGGGCCTGTGCAGCGTGGTGGTTGGACCACAGGGCCAGCGGACGTTTCTCAGCTTTCGTGGGGCGAACGTGCGCTGCGATCCGGCAGCGATCGGGCCAGCGATGCTGGATGGCTGCGGG
>JAYUYB010000467.1:0-3892 GCA_043752655.1 Chloroflexota bacterium | reverse complement strand
GCGCGGGCTGGTGGCAGGCCATGCTCGTGGCCCCTGTGCTGGGCCGCTGGGCCGACTGCTATGGCATCGTCTGGTTCCCAGCCGCCAGCGAGGGCGGCCTGGGCCGCAGCTTCCACGAGCAGGTGCGTCGCAGCGACTTTGTCTTTGCCAGCGCCACCGCGCTCGGCGCGGCGCTGCTTGTCGGCGGGCCACACGGCCTCGTCGCCATGCTGCTCGTCTGGGCGGCCACGCAGCTTGTGGCCCGCTGGTGGACACGCGACCTCGGCGGGCTCACCGGCGACACCTACGGCGCGCTCTGCGAGATCGGCGAGGTAGTGGTGCTCGCGACGTTTGCGGCCAATCTCTAGTGCTCTGTCTGGGCTAAGAGATCCCAGGGCGCCCACAAGGGTCGCCCATACCCCGGCCCCCGGCCCCCGGCCCTCGGCCCTCGGCCTCTTGCTCTCGGCCCCCGGCCCCCGACCCTCGGCCCCTGTCCCCTGTTCCCTGTTCCCTGTTCCCTTGCCTATGCACACACTCACATGGCTGGCGTGGCTGGCGGCGGCGTTCGGGGCCACGGTGCTCGCCCCGAACCCGCTCTACCTCTGCCTGATCTTCCTGGCGGCCACGCAGGTCTTTCTGGCCTGGCGCGGCGACTCGCCGCTGGCGCGCAGCTTCGGGCTATTTGTGCGCGCCGGGGCCTATGTCTGCGCCAGCTACGTGCTGTTTAGCGTGATTACGGTGGGCGGCGCGCGCGGCGCCACGGTGCTGGCCACGCTGCCGGCCCTGCGCCTGCCCGCCTGGCTCGGCGGCGTGGTTCTGGGTGGCCCGATCACCGCCGAGGCCCTGGCCTGGGGCTTTACGCGCGGCCTCGCCATCTGGGCGCTGATGGTGATCTTTGGCGCCTTTAACGCCCTGGTAGATCATCACCGGCTGCTGCGCCTCGCCCCGCCATCGCTCTTCCACGCCGGGCTCGCCGTCACCATCGCCGTGGCCTTCGTGCCCGCGCTGCTGCGCTCGATCGGCGAGATCGGCCAGGCCCAGCGCGCGCGCGGCCACCGCTTTGGCGGGCCGCGCAGCTGGCCCCCGCTTGTGGCGCCCCTGCTCGCCGGCAGCCTGGAGAAGTCGGTGCAGCTTGCCGAGGCCCTGGACGCACGCGGCTATGGGCGGGCCACGGGCGGCGGGCTGTGGCGCCAGGCTGTGCTTGTCCTCGGCGTGCCGCTGCTCGGCGCGGGCGCCTTTGTCTGGCTCTACTACGGGCAGGCGAGCGCTCCGGCTGCGGGCGCCCTCGGCGCGGCGGGCGCGCTCTGCCTCGCCCTGGCCATGCGCGCCGTGGGCGCCGACGCCACGCGCAGCCACTACAGCCGCGAGCGCTGGCGTCGCCGCGACAGCCTGGCATGCGCCGCCTGCGCAATCTGCCTACTCGCCCTGCTCGCCCTACGCCTCAGCGGGCGGGGTGATCTGGTCTACTATCCCTTCCCCAGCCTTGTGGCGCCTGGCTTCAGCCTGTGGGCGGGGGGCGCCCTGCTGCTCCTGGCGGTCCCCGCGCTCACCAGCGGGCGTGAGCCGCCGCGCGCCCGGCGCTCGGCCAGGCTGCCCTAGCCCGCTGCCTGCGCGGCGAGCCAGCTTAATAACCAGCAGTGGGCCGGAAATCTGTGGCATCTGTGGAAAAATGCCCGGTTCATAGAAGTTGCATCAGCCCAGGGACGGCCTGCTGCCAAAGGCGAGATTCGCTGGCACATCCACCCAGATGCCTTGCGCCGTAACCAGCGCGTCCAGCTCGGCCAGATGCTCCGCCTCGATCTGTGCGCGCTGCTCCGGCGTCATCCGAGCGAGCGGCAGACCCTCCAGGCTTGCGGCGAGCTCCACCCAGCGCGCCGCCGTAGTTGGCAGGAAATAGCCAAGCTGCTCGCTCTCCACCGCTACATCCACAAAGCCGGCCTCGCGGAGCAGCTGCGCGCACAGCTGCGGATCAGCCAGGCGAAGGGTTGGTGGCACGGGCGGGGCGATGCCGTGTTGGCGCAGGCGATTCGCCCACAGCGCGGCGAGCGGATGCATCAGGGACGCGCCAAAGCTGGTGAAGCCCAGCCTGCCGCCGGGGACGAGCACGCGCCAGGCCTCGCGCAGGGCGGCCGGCATATCCGGCACAAAGAAGAGCGACGAGGCGCACAGCGCCAGATCAAACGACTGGTCGGGGAAGGGGAGCTGCTCCATGTCGCCCGCCTGGAATGTAGCGTTGGCCAGGCCAGCGGCGGCGAGCTTGTGGCGCGCCTGGGCGAGCATCTCGGGGGCGAGGTCGAGGCCGACAACCGCGCCGCTCGGCCCCACAAGCTGCGCGGCAGCTGCGGCAACCAGGCCGGTTCCGGTTGCGAGATCGAGCACGCGCGTGCCAGGCGCCAGGTTCGCTCGCTCAAGCAGGCGCGCGGCGCAGACCTGGACGAAGCCGAGCGCGTCGTAATGGGCGGCGATGCTGTCGAAGTTGGCCTGCACCTGGCGCTTGCGCTCGGCGGATGTGATGGGCTCAGTCATTGAGCGGCCCTCCTTGGCGGAGTTTCAGAGGCCTACAGTAGTCTGGCACAGTATACGGGGTATGACAACGGTTCGTGTGAGAAGGGGTGCGGCGTATTCTTTCGGGCTGCCCGCTGGCGGGCGGCTGAACGCCGCGCCGGCCGGGCCTACGGCTGCGCGTCCGCCTACGCGGACGAAGCACGGCGTCGGCGCAGGCCGACGCGCAGCGCGCAGCGCCCCGGTGGCGCGCCTTCCGTCGCCCGCTGCCCCGCCTGGGCCGAAACGCTACGCCGCCAGGCAACGGGAGCGCCTAGCCGAGGCGCACCCGAAGTTTCGTGTATACTTCTCCCGGCTTGCCGTACCCCAGCCGGGGCCAGGAGAACACGATGGCTGTCCATAACTTTAATGCTGGCCCTGCGGTGCTGCCGCACGCTGTGCTGGAGCGCGCCCAGGCCGAGCTGCTCGACTACCAGGGCCGTGGCATGTCGATCATGGAGCTGAGCCACCGCTCCACCGAGTATGAGGCGATCAACGCCAGCGCCGAGGCTCGCTTCAAGGCGCTGCTCGGCCTTGGCGACGACTACCGCGTGCTGTTTATGCAGGGCGGCGCCAGCGCGCAGTTCGCCCTCATCCCCCTGAACCTGCTCGGCCCCGGCGCCGTGGCCGACTACATTGTCACCGGGGTCTGGGGCGAGAAGGCTGTGGAGGAGGCGCGCCGCGTGGGCCAGGCACACGTGGCCGCGAGCGGCGCGGCCAGCGGCTTCCGTGCGCTGCCCGCCGTTGCTGAGCTGCGGCGCTCCGAGCCCGCCGCCTACCTGCACCTCACCAGCAACGAGACGATCCAGGGCGTGCAGTGGGCCAGCCTGGCCGAGTTTCACGACGCGACGCTCGTGGCCGACATGAGCAGCGATATTCTGTCGCGGCCCTTCGACGCCACGCGCTTCGCGCTGATCTACGCGGGCGCCCAGAAGAACATTGGGCCGGCTGGCGTCACCGCCGTGATTGTGCGCCAGAGCCTGATCGAGCGCGGCCGCGCCGACCTGCCGGCGATCTTCAGCTACAGCACCTACGCCAAGAACAGCTCGCTCTATAACACGCCGCCGGTCTTCGCCGTCTACGTGCTCGAGCTGGTGCTCAGATGGATCGAAGATCAGGGTGGCCTGCCGGCGATGGCCGAGCGTAACGCGCGCAAGGCGGGCCGCGTGTACGCCGCGATCGACAGCAGCGGCGGCTTCTACCGTGGGCACGCCGAGCGCGCCAGCCGCTCGCAGATGAATATCACCTTTCGCCTGCCAGACGAGGAGCTGGAGCGCCAGTTTGTACGCGAGGCCCAGGCCGCCGAGCTGATCGGACTGGCCGGCCATCGCTCGGTGGGCGGCATCCGCGCCTCCTGCTACAACGCCCTGGA
>JAYUYB010000466.1:0-3898 GCA_043752655.1 Chloroflexota bacterium | reverse complement strand
CCTCGCCAGGCTTGATCACCACGGTGTTGCCGCACACAAGGGCGGGCAGCATCTTCCAGGAGGCGATCGCCATGGGGAAGTTCCAGGGCGTGATCAGGCCGACGACGCCGATGGGCTGGCGCAGGCTGAGCTGGAACTTATTGGGCAGCTCGGAGGGCGTGGTGACGCCGTGCATGCGGCGGCCCTCGCTGCCGGCGTACTGGGCCATGCCGATCGCCTCGACGATATCGCCGCCGGCCTCGAAGAGCGGCTTGCCCATCTCGCGGGTAAGGTCGTGGCTGTAGCGATCCTTGCGGGCGAGCAGCAGCTCGGCGGCGCGCAGCAGGATCTCGCCGCGGCGCGGGGCGGGCACCTTCTTCCAGGCCGGGTAGGCCGCCTTCGCCGCGGCCACTGCCGCCTGCACATCCTCGGCGTTGCTGTCGGGGAACACACCCACAAGATCACGTTGGTCGGCCGGGTTGCGGCGCTCGAACGTCTTGCCGCTGCTGCTGGCGACAAATTCGCCGCCGATAAAGTTCTGAAATACGCGTGATTCGGACATCCTCGTCCTCCTGATTACATAATGCCAACAGGCCTTAGAGCAGCGCCGATTATACCACGCACGTTCCGCGCAACATGCTTTATACTATTAGGAAGGGCGCAGGCCCAGACTATAGCGTCGGACACGCGCCCGTTCCGGCGCGGCTGCAACAGCGCCGAGGTACCATGCTAGAGATCGAAGTTGCCGTCGCCAAGGTAGCCCGCCACGGCGGCGGCGAGAGCGGCGATACCCTGGAGATGATCGAGCGCCCCGGCGGCGGCTTCTCGTTTGTGCTCGTGGATGGCGAGGGCAGCGGCCGCGGTGCCAAGACGCTCAGCAACCTCCTTGCCACCCGCGCGATCTCGCTGCTGAAGGATGGCGCGCGCGACGGAGCCGCCGCCCGCGCCGTCCACGACTATCTCTACACCTACCGCATGGGCCAGGTGGCCGCCACGCTCAACATCCTCTCGGTGGACTTCCAGAGCGGCAAGATTTTGATGTCGCGCAACAACCCGGCGCCCTTCTTTGTGATGGATGGCAAAGGCCTGCGCAGCTACGCCGAGCCATCCACGCCGATCGGGCTCCAGCCCATGATCAAGCCGGTGATCACGGAGCTGCCAGTGGTGCCCTTCACTTACATTGTGCTCTTCACCGATGGGCTCACGCGCGCGGGCGAGCGCCACGGCGAGGATCTCGAGCTGCTCAATGTGCTCTCTGGCTGGCGCCCCGAGGCCGGTCGGCGCGCCTCAGAGCTCACCGATCTGATCCTGCGCCGTGCTGTCGAGCTTGATCGCGGCGAGCCCAGCGACGACATGAGCATCCTTACCCTGGCCGTCCTGCCGAGCGAGGCCGACCGCAAGGTGCGCCGCCTGGTTACGAGCGTGCCCTATGAGGCGGCCACCTGGCCTACGCCCGACCCGCGCGGACGCGATAGCGACGAGCGCTAGCGCGCATGCCTAATCGATGAAGCGACCTCCCCCCGAAGCTAAAAGCCCCTACCGCACCGCCCGTGAGCGCGTAGCCGCCCGGAACGCCACGCTTGGCCCTCCGCTACGGCGGCCCCGGCGTGGCCGTCGCCCTCTGGTTATCGCTGGCGGCCTGCTCGCCGCTGCCGCCCTGCTCGCCGTGGCGCTGTGGGGCTGGGCCGGGGGCGCCCTGCGCGCTATCGAGCAGGCCGACCCGCGCAGGCCAGTCCAGGCCGGGCCGGGCGGCCCCGCCGCCGTGAGCGTCGCCGCGCTCCCAGAGGGGCTGCTGCGCGAGCCCTTCAACGTGCTGCTGGTGGGCGTTGATCGGCGCCCCGACCCCGAGGAGGGTGTGCGCAGCGACACGCTGATCCTGGTGCATGTGGAGCCTGTGGGCGGCTGGGCTGGCATGCTCTCGATCCCCCGCGACTCGGTGGTGCCGATCCGCGAGCTGGGCATGCGCAAGATCAACACGGCCTACACCTACGGCTACAGCAACGCCGAGGCGCTCTACGGCGCTGGCACAGCCCCAGACGCCGCAGGGGGCGCACTCGCCGCCGAGACCGTCGAGAGCTTTCTGGGACTACAGATAGACTACATCGCGCAGATCGATTTTAGCGGCTTCCAGCGCGTCGTCGATACGCTCGGCGGCATCAGCCTCGACATCGAGCGGCCCATCCTCGACCCCAACTACCCCACCGACGACTTCGGCTACGAGCGGCTCTTCATCCCCGCCGGCCTCCAGGTGCTGGATGGCGCCACCGCCCTGCGCTACGCCCGCTCGCGCCACAGCTCCAGCGACTTCGACCGCTCGGCGCGGCAGCAGCAGGTGCTGCGCGCTATCCTCCACGAGGTGCGTGCGCGCGGCCTGCTCAGCCAGGCCGCGCTGCTCCCCGATCTCGCGGGCGACATGCAGGCCAGCGTCAGCACCACGCTGCCCCTGAGCGATCTGGCGACGCTGCGCGGGCTCGCGGCCCTCGCGCAGAGCCTTGACCCGGCGGCGATCCTCACGCTCAGCATCAACCCCAACGATGTGGGCATCGCCGCCGAGGACGGCTCCGACATCTACTGGGACCAGAACGACGTGGCGGCCCAGGTGGCGCGGCTGCTGGCGGGGCCACAGGCGCAGGCGGAGACGGCGCGCGTGCAGGTGCTAAACGGGGCCGGGCAGCAGGGGCTGGCTGGCCGCGTGAGCGGGCGCCTGGCTGCGCAGGGCTTCACTATGAACGACCCCACCGACGCCCCGGCGACCTTGGAGCGCAGCCGCCTGATCGACTACAGCGGTCGCCCGGAGACGCTGCGCCGTCTCGCCGAGGCGCTCGGCCTGGACGCCAGCAATGTCTACGCAACCCCGCCCGCCGACGCGCCCCCCGCGCCCTACCAGGCCGACATCGTGCTGCTGCTCGGCGGCGACTATCAGCCCGCCTGGGCCGGCGAGTAACTATGGAGCGGAAATCTGTGGCATCTGTGGACAAATAGCATGCAGATAGGCGAGGTAGAATTTCTTACGGCGCTGCTGCGCATCCCCTCGCGCTCCGGCCAGGATGGTGCTGCCGCCGCGTTTCTCGTAGAGCGCATGCGCGGCTTCGGCTGGCAGGCCTTTGTAGACGAGGCGGGCAACGCTGTGGGCCTGCTTGGCGACGATGGCCCGCTCGTGGCGCTGCTCGGCCATATCGACACGGTGCCGGGCGAGATACCGGTGCGCGTCGAGGGTGGCAAGCTTTACGGACGCGGCGCGGTGGACGCCAAAGGCCCCTTTGCTACCTTTGTGGAGGGGGCGCGGCGCGCGCAGCTGCGCGGCGAGCACGCGGGGCGACCGCTGCGCTGCCGCCTGGCCCTGATCGGCGCCACCGAGGAGGAGGCCGCGAGCTCCAAAGGCGCCCACTACGCGCGCGACCGCTACGCCCCCGCGCTCTGCGTGATCGGCGAGCCAAGCGGCTGGGAGCGTGTGACGCTGGGCTACCAGGGCAGCTTGGTGGCGCACTACCGCCACGAGCAGCCTGCCGCCCACAGTGCCGGCGAGCTGCGGGCCGCGCCCGAGGCGCTGGTTGAGTTCTGGCGGGCCGTGGAAGCTCGCTGCGTCGCCCACAACGCGGGCCGCGAGCGCAGCTTCAAGCAGCTGACACCGGCCTTGCGCCGCGTGGCCAGCGGCGGTGATGGCCTTACCGACTGGGCCGAGGCCAGCGTGAGCCTGCGGCTGCCCGAGGGCGTGGAGCCGACGGCGCTCGCCGAGGAACTGCGCGGCCTGGCGGGCGCGGCGACGCTGCGCTTCGAGGGTGGCTGCCCGGCCTTCCGCAGCCCGCGCACCACGCCGCTCGCAGGCGCCTTCGTGCGCGCAATCCGTGCGCAGGGCGGCCAGCCGAGCTTTCTGCATAAGACGGGTACCGCCGATATGAACGTGGTAGGTCCGGCCTGG
>JAYUYB010000465.1:0-3900 GCA_043752655.1 Chloroflexota bacterium | reverse complement strand
TCGACGATGTGGCCGAGGCATTCTGCGGCCTCGCCCTCGCCGAGCAGCTGGAGCACACGATTTATAACGTCTCTGCGGGAACGGCGCACTCGCTGCGCGCGATCGCCGTGGCCATCGCCGCGCTGGTGCCGGGGCCAGCGTGGCTGCCAGCCGACGCCCCGGACGGCGCAGAGCTGGTGGTGCGCCCACCAAGCGAGCGCGGGCCGATGAGCCTGGGGCGGCTTCGGGACGAGCTTGGCTTCGCCCCGCGCTTCACGCTTGAGGACGGGCTGGCGCACTACCTGGCGTGGCTGCGCGCGCAATAGATGAGGAGTCATGCTTGAGGCTCGATCTAGTCGTCATCAACGGGACGCTCGTCGATGAGCATGGGAGTCGCGCCGCCGACATTGGGGTCGTCGACGGGCGTGTTGCGCAGCTGGCGATCCCCGGGGGGCTCACCATCGATAGCGCGGCGGAGGTGCTCGACGCACAAGGCCTCTGGGTTTTCCCCGGCTTCGTGGACCCCCACGTCCACTGTCGGGCGCCCGACCGGCCTGATCGCGAGGATTTCGCCAGCGGCACGGCCGCCGCCGCCGCCGCCGGGATCACGACCATCCTTGAGATGCCGATCGCCGATGTCGGCGTCTCGCGCCCCGAGATCCTGAACGCGCGCCGCGCGCTGGCCGAGCGCGATGCCCACGTAGATTTTGGGCTCTATGGGGCCTGCGGCACGCTCGACCGGGCCCTGATCCACGGGCTGGCCGAGGCGGGCGCCTGCGCCTTTAAGATCTTCACCCTAGAGGTGCCGCCAGAGCGGCGCCGCTCCTTCGAGGGCATCACGCTCACCCGCGAGGAAGACATCTACCACGCGCTCTCGCTTGTCGCCGAGACCGGGCTGCTCTGCGCGGTCCACGCTGAGAACGACGCGCTGCTGCGGATCGGGCGCGAGCGGGCGCGGGCCGATGGGCTCACCGGCGCCGACGCCTACCTCACCGCCCACCCCCAGGCCGCCGAGGCGATGGCGGTGGCGTGGATGGCCGTGCTGGCGGAAGCCACCGGCGCGCGCGTCCATATCGTGCATGTCACCTCGGCCTGGGCGCTCGACTTTATCCGGCTCGCCAAGCGGCGCGGCGTTCAGCTTACCGGCGAGACCTGCCCGCACTACCTGCTCTTCGATGAGGAGACGGCGCGCCGCCACGGTCGATGGGCCAAGATTGCCCCCCCCCTGCGCCCCGCCGCTGATCGCGAGGCGCTCTGGGCCGCGCTCGCTGACGGCACGCTGGACATTCTGGCCAGCGACCACGCGCCGTTTCTGCCGCACGAGAAGGAGGTGGAAGATATTCTGGCCATCCCCTCGGGCCTGCCCAATCTGGAGGCGTTTACGCCGCTGATGCTCTCCGCCGCCCACGACGGGCGCCTGCCGATCAACCACATGGTCGCGCTGCTCACCGCTCGCCCCGCGCGGCTGTACGGGCTCTACCCCCAGAAGGGCGCGCTGCAGCCCGGCTCCGACGCCGACATGGTGCTCTACAACCCCAACGTCAGCTCGGTGATCGACACCACCACCTGGCAGTCGCGCTCACGCGGCAGCGCCAGAATCTTCCACGGCCTTGGCTACCGTGGCCGCGTGGTACGGACGATTGTTCGCGGCCGGACGATCTACGCTGAGGGCCAGATTGTGGGGCCAAGCGGGTGGGGCCAGATGGTGCGGCCCAGCCCGCAGCTCGAGCCCGCCGTATAGGGGCAGCGGCACGCCGCGCCTTCACAGGAATACGCATGACACGCGAGACGATCACTGTTGCCGGCCTTACCGTGGAGCCGGGCCAGCGCGCCTACGGCTACCTGCACGTCGGCTACCTCGCCGCCCGCACCGAGGTGCGCATCCCGCTTCAGGTGCTGCAAGGCGCCCAGGACGGGCCGGTTGTCTGCCTGGAGGCGACGCTCCACGGCTGGGAGCCGATGGGCGCCGAGATCTTGCGCCGCGCGCTCCAGCGCGTGGACCCCGCAACCCTGCGCGGGACGATCTACTGCCTGCCCCTGGCCAACCCCTTCTCGGTGGAGTTCGGCGGCACCGTCGAGAGCACCGGCACGCGCGTGAACCCCGCCGACCTGCTCGACCTAAACCGGGTCTGGCCCGGCAAGCTCGAGAACGGCTGGCTCACCGAGCAGATGGCCCACGTGATCTGGAGCGAGGTGCTCTCGCGCTGCCAGTATCTTGTGGACTACCACGACGGCACTGGCGCCTGCGACGAGCTGCCCGTCGCCTTCCCCCACGCCATCCCGGAGGACGCCGCCGTAGCGTCGACGCTGGCCGACGGCGTGGGTGGCGAGGGCGGGGGCGCGCAGCTGACGCCCGAGTACATCAGCACCATGAACGCGAAGATCCGCGGGATGGCCGAGGCCTTCGGCTCGCCGGTGATCTGGTGGCGCCAAAGCCCGGTCAACCCCGCCATGATCTCGGGCCACTGTCTGCTGAACAATATCGTGCCGCTGGTGGTCGAGGCGGGCGGCGGCGGCCAGATCGACTATACGATCGAGCAGGGCGTCGAGTGTACGCTGAACATCCTGAAGCACCTGGGCATGATCGACGGCGACCTGGTGCTCCCGAAGCGCCAGATCATGGTCGAGAACTATGTCGTCTACCGCTCGCGCAGCGGCGGCTTCTACCTTCAGGAGGATGGGATCGCCCTTGGGGCCACGGTGACAAAGGGCCAGCTGCTGGGGCGCGTGCTCGACCCGCTAACCAGCGAGGTGCAGGAGGAGTGCCGCTCGCCAGCGAACGGGATCATCATCAGCAGGCGCCTGAAGATGCCGATCAACCCCGGCGGCTACATCGCCCATATCGCCGACGTGGACTCGACCGTCTGGACGCGAGACAACGGGTAATCGGCGACGGCGCGGCGCACTCCGGGCCGTCTGGACCGCGAAGGGCGCGAACCTCTAGACCGCGAATAGAATGTGGCCTGATTCGCGGTCGTTCGCGGCCTTTCGTAGCTTCGTGGTCCAAACGGCTCGGGTATCCCCGTCAGATTCCTCGCTGCGCTCGGGATGGCAACCTTCGTTGTAAGACTAGGAGCGAGCATGGCCAGCAAGACGGTGCGCGTCGGGATTGTCGGCACTGGGTTCGGGCAGTCGGCGATGCTGCCAGGCTTTCGGCTCGCACCGGGCGCCGAGGTCGTCGCCATCTGTAGCGGTCGGCGCGAGCGCGCGGAGGCCGCAGCGCAGGCCCACGGCATCCCGCTGGCCTTCGACGACTACCGCGCGATGCTGGCCCAGGCCCAGCTCGACCTGATCTGCGTGGCGACGCCCGTGGCCACCCACGCGCCGATCACGCTCGCCGCCATCGCGGCCGGCTGCCACGTGCTCTGCGAGAAGCCCACAGCCATGGACGCCGCCGAGGCCGCCGCGATGCTGCGCGCCGCCGAGGCCGCCGGCGTCGTCCACCTGATCGACCACGAGCTGCGCTTCAACCCGACCCGCGCGCGGGTGGCCGAGCTGCTCGCCGAGGGCTACATCGGCCAGGTTAGCTACGCGAGCATCCGCAACGTCTCGGCGCTGCGGGCCGACCCTCAGCGCGCCTGGGATTGGTGGTCCGACCGCGCGCGCGGCGGCGGCGCCCTCGGGGCCAGCGGCTCGCACCAGGTGGATCTGCTGCGCTGGTGGCTCGGCGAGATCAGCGAGGTGAGCGGGCAGCTCGCAACGTACGTGCGCCAGCGGCCCGACCCGGCGCGCGGCGGCGGGCTGCGGGCGGTGGACAGCGACGATCAGTTTAGCTTCATCGCGCACCTGGCGAGCGGTGCTGCAGCCCACGTCTTCGTCAGCTACGTGGCCCACCACGGCGGCGCAAACCAGATCGAGCTGCACGGCGACGCCGGGAGCCTGGTGATCGACCACGACGACCGGCTGTGGGGCCGCCGCCTG
>JAYUYB010000464.1:0-3904 GCA_043752655.1 Chloroflexota bacterium | reverse complement strand
GACTGATACGCTTGTCGTGGTGCTGCGGCGCGGCGCGCGGCGCGAGCTGCTGCCCGCCCACGATGCCCGCCTGGAGCCCGGCGACGAGCTGGTGCTGCTTGGCGATCTTCCGGCCCTGGCCCGCCTGCGGGCCGAGAAACAGAAATGAGGTCCTATGTCCGACCCAACGCTTCTCGAACAGATCCTCGCCCACAAAGTGGAGGAGGTGGCCCGCCAGAAGGCTAAGGTGCCCCTGCGCGAGCTGGAGGTGCGCGCCGCCCGCGCGCCGGCGGCACGCGATTTTGCTGCGGCCCTGCGCCGGGCGCCTGCCACGGCCCTGATCGCTGAGGTGAAGAAGGCCTCGCCGAGCCGGGGCGTGCTACTCGACCCCTTCGACCATCTGGCATTGGCGCGCACCTACACCGATGCGGGCGCCGCCGCGATCTCTGTGCTCACCGACACGCGCTTCTTCCAGGGCAGCCTCAAATACCTGGAGGCGATCCGCCAGCTGCCAGGCGTGCCGCCCCTGCTGCGCAAGGACTTCATCATCGAGGGGTATCAGATCGTCGAGGCCAGGGCCTACGGCGCCGACGCCGTGCTGCTGATCGTGGGCGCCATCGACGACGATGAGCAGCTTGAGGATCTGCTGCTGCTGGCGCAGCATATCGGCATGGAGGCCCTGGTCGAGGTCCACAGCGAACACGAGCTGGCGCGGGCCATGGCCGTGGGGGCGGTGCTGGTGGGCGTGAACAACCGCGACCTGCACAGCTTCAGCACGAGCCTGGAGACCACCGAGCGCCTGGCGCGGCTGCTGCCGAAGGGGCGCGGACGGCCCCTGCTGGTGAGCGAGAGCGGGATCTTCACGCCCGAGCATGTGGCGCAGGTGCGCAGCTACGGCGCCGACGCGGTGCTGGTGGGCGAGGCCCTGGTTACGGCCCCCGACATCGGGGCGCTGGCGCGCGCACTGGCCACAAGTTAGTTTCCGGGAAGTCACCGTCACCCTTCCCGGAAGCTAACTCCGATGCAACCCATGACGCACCGAGGGCGTCGAAGCCAGGAAGTGTTTTGTCGTGGAGTGGAGTATTACAATGGTTTGCGCGCAATGTGGGGCGGTGAGCGACGAGGGGCAGCGCTTTTGCTATAACTGCGGATCGCGGCTTGATCTGCAGCCCGTGAGCGCGCCGGTTGCCGTCGCCGCGGCTCAACCGCAGACGCTGCCACCGCCGCCCGCCCAGATTCAGCCACTGAGCTACCAGCAGCCGATGACGACTGGCACCTACCCACAGGCCGTGCCAAACAGCACCCTGGCGATTGTCAGCCTGGTGTCGGGCATCATCGCCTGGGTGCTCTTCCCAATTCTCGCAGCGATCGTGGCCGTGATCAGTGGGCACATGGCTCGCAACGAGATCCGGCGCTCCGGCGGCAGCCTCGCGGGGCAAGGCCTAGCACTGATCGGCATGATTCTTGGCTACGTGCAGCTGGCACTTGTCGCCCTGGGTGCTTGCGGCCTGCTGCTCTTCTTCGTGATCGCTGTAGCCGCGTAGCCGGGTTCACGGCAAAAGCAAAGCGGGCAGAGTGCTGAGCAACTCGTTAGCTGCTCGCGCTCTGCCCGCTAGTAGTGTGATGCGCATCCGCTCCTAGCGCAGCGCGGCGAAGACCTGCGTCCAGTAGTGGTAGTAAGGGGCGCCTGCGCCGGCCAGGGCGGTGTCGTTGGCCTGGTAGATATAGCCGATACCGGTATGAACGAAGGCGCAGTTCAGGATGTTCTCGCGGTGGCCCGCGCTATTCATCCAGGCCTCTACCACCGACGCGGGCGTACTTTGGCCTGCGGCAATATTCTCCCCCACACGGGTCCAATCGTAACCGGCGGCGCTGGCGCGCTGGGCCACCGAGCTGCCGCTGCTGCCAATATGGGCGAAGAAGTTGCTGGTCGCCATATCTTTGCTGTGGCCCTGAGCCGCTGTAACCAGCTGCGGGTTCAGGCTCACAGGGCCACAGCCCGCACGCGCACGCTCAGTGTTGATCAGTGCAAACACGCTGCCAGCCATAAGCTGCTCCTCGGCAGTCTGCCCGCCAGGGGTACCGACGATAAGGGGCAGGTAGACCGTGGTAAGTGCAGCGGGCGTAGCAGGCTGGGCGCTCGCATTGGCCGCGAGCAATGCCAGGGCGATGCAGCAGGCCAGGGTGAGGAGGAAGGTGGGTGTGGTGCGCATTGGTCTATGGGGGGTAAGCGGATAAGCTATGCCCCGGCAGAATAGCACCGCCGTCAGCGCTCAACTATGGGCCTATGGTCCTAACACGCTGCGCCTGAAGAACTGGGTTGCAGAGGCAAAAAAAGGGGCGGGGCGCCTGCGTCGCGCCCTCCGCCCCTTGCTGTGTTATGTGGGGCTGCGCCTACTCAGGGATGATCAGGCCATAGTTGCCATCGCGACGGCGGTAGAGCACGCTGGTGCGCTCGCTCTCGGCGTCCTGAAAGACGAAAAAGCTGTGGCCGAGCAGCTCCATCTGCTCGATCGCGTCGTCCACGGAGATCGGGCGCAGGCTAAACTGCTTGGTGCGAATGACGATCCGCTCTGGTGCGGCCAGCGCCTCGCCCTTGGGCGCAGCTATAGCGGCGAGTTCGGCCTCCACTGGGGCCATGTACTCAGGCTTGCGACCACGGCCTTTGCGCCAGTACTTCTCCTTGTAGCGCTTGATCTGGCGCTCCAACATCTCTTCCACTTCGTCCACCGCCATAAAGATGTCGGGGGCCTGCTCCTCGGCGCGCAGGCGGACACCATGCTGGCCTACGAGCGTCACCTGGATGCGGTGAACCTCGCCGGCGGTGCGCTGCTGCTCGGTATGCAGCTCCACCGTGGCGCTGGTGATGCCCTCCATATAGCGCTCGAGCTTGCGTAGCTTTGTCTCGATGTAGTCGCGCTGGTGCTCGGTGACTCGCCCGTTGCGGCTCTTGACAGTCAGCTCCATGGGTTCCTCCGTCCGTGTGGCGGGGGCGCTGCGTGCGCCCGCGACGACCGACAAAACACGAGAGCCCTCAGGCGCAAGGGCGCTGAGGGCTCTAGGGATGATTTAGTTGTGCGCAAGCTGAAGTGCTGCCGCGATCTCTACCCATCGCTGATCACTTCCCGTCGCGTTGGCGCACATCAGCGTGCGGCCAGAGCTTGAGTCGTTCTTACCGCGAATTGTACTACGTGCAGCAACGCCGCGCAAGGCTAAACCAAGGAGGCGCCTATAACAAAGCGAGCCGGGCCAACGTGTGGTCTAGCTCGCTCGTGTAAAGGTGGCCTACAGCGACAACGATCTTCCGGCGCGCGGCAGGGGGTTGGCTAGAATGCTTGCTTGGATGGCCCGCGCGCCAGCCCCGACGCGATCATTGCCGCTGTAGACCCTCCCCCCTTCACGCAGAACGATACGGTACTACGATGAATAGCGCCTGAAAATTCGCGCCCAAGAAATGAGCGAAGTTTCAGGTTGCGAGTGCTGGCAGCGGTGCAAGGGCGGCGTACAGGCTGCGGGCACGGCTGTAGGCAGCGTCCCAGGTGAGCTCGCGCAGCACCTTCGCCCGGCCTGCGGCGCCGAGCCGCTCGGCCAGGTCTGGATCGCCAAGCAGCCGCCTGAGCGCCCCCGCCAGAGCCGCCACGTCGCCGAAGGGTACGAGCAGGCCATCCACGCCATCGGCGATCACGGCGGGCACGCCGCCAGCCTGCGCGCCCACAACCGGCGCACCGTAGCACCAGGCCTCCAGGTAGACGATGCCGAAGCTGTCGGTGCGCGAGGGCTGCGCGTAGATGCTCGCGGCGGCCAGCGCGTCACGGCGCACCTCGTTGCTCACGTGGCCAAGCACACGGGTGTGGGCCCGCTCATGCACAGGAAGCTGGGCGTAGTGGGCCTCGAAGTGGCCCAGCAGCGGCCCACACTGCACCCA
>JAYUYB010000463.1:0-9419 GCA_043752655.1 Chloroflexota bacterium | reverse complement strand
CACCGGCCACGCCAACCAGGCGGGCCACGCCCATCACCAGCCCGTCGATGCCCTGCGGGTCGAAGACGCGCGCCAGGAAGCTGGCCAGCCCGCGGATTGGCTGCACCACGAACCGGCTGTAGGCCGCGTCCACGTACCAGGCCTCCTCCATCCCGTCCCAGATGTCGCCTGTAAAACGGTAGGCCGGGTCCTTGCTGCCAACCTTCACTCTGGCGGCGTTGCGCGTGTAGATTCGCCAGCCGAGGTAGCCCATACACACGGAGCCGAGCGTGGCGAGCGCGGCCAGCCAGAAGTTAAAGCTGCCGGGCTCCTCCGCAAGCACCGGGCGCAGCCAATCGGTGAGCCAGTGAGCCAGCGGTTGTCCGGGGAAGAAAGCGGGCAAGTTGAGCAGGCCGCCAAAGATCGTGCCAGCAGCCAGCACGATCAGCGGCACCGTCATCACGCGGCCGCTCTCGTGGGCGTGGTAGTGCGGGTCGCGCTGCTGGCCGTAGAACACTAGCGCCACCTGGCGGCCCATGTAGAACGCCGTGAGCAGCGAGGTCAGGAAGAGCAGGACGAGCTGCGGCCAGTTGCCAAACGCCAGCGCGTGGGCCAGGATCTCGTCCTTCGACCAGAAGCCCGCCAGCGGCACCACGCCGGCAAGAGCAAGCGCGCCCACCATGTAGGTCCAGAACGTCGTAGGCATAGCCTTGCGCAGCCCGCCCATCCTGCGCATATCCTGGGTGTCGTTGGTGCCGTGGATCACTGAACCCGCAGCCAGGAAGAGCAGCGCCTTGAAGAGCCCGTGGGTGAGCAGGTGGAAGATCGCCGCGCCGTACGCGCCCATGCCGCAGGCCGCCACCATAAAGCCCAGCTGCGAGATCGTAGAGTAGGCCAGCACGCGCTTGATGTCCCACTGCGCCAGCGCCGCCGTGCCCGCGAGCAGCGCCGTGAGCGCGCCAACCCACATCACCCAGCTCTGGGTTGCCTGCGAGGCTTGGAACAGCGCCTCGGTGCGCGCCATCATGTAGACGCCGGCGGTGACCATCGTCGCCGCGTGGATCAGCGCCGACACCGGCGTGGGGCCGGCCATCGCGTCGGGCAGCCACACAAACAGCGGGAACTGTGCGCTCTTGCCAGCGGCGCCGATCAGCAGCAGAAACGTGATCCCGGTGACGACCAAGATCGGCTGCCAGCTCGGGCCAAACGTGAGCCCCAGGATCTCCGGCACGCGCTCCAGGAAGCCGGGCTGCGTGACGCCGCCAAGCTCCACCGGGTAGAAGTTGAGCGTGCCAAAGTTCGCGAACACCGCCAGCATCGCTAGGATGAAGGCGGCGTCGCCGATGCGGTTGACCACAAACGCCTTCACGGCGGCATCGGCGGCCACCTTGCGCTCGAACCAGAAGCCGATCAGCAGGAACGAGCAGAGGCCCACGCCCTCCCAGCCCAGGAACAGCACCAGCAGATTGTTGCCCATCACCAGGAACAGCATCATGGTGATAAACAGGTTAAGGTAGGCGAAGTAGCGCACCACACGCGGGTCGCCGCGCATGTAGCCGATCGAATAGATATGGATCAGCGCGCCCACCCCAGTGACAAGCAGCGTCATCACGGCCGTGAGCGGGTCGAGCATGAGGCCGAACGGTACTTGGAACGTACCGGCGCTGATCCAGGCCCAGCCCACCGACATGATCCGCCGCTCCGCCTCGGGCATACCGGCCAGCCCAACCGCAGCCACGAGGGCCACGACGAAGGCGCCAATAACCATGGCGCTCGCAAGCAGCCCGGCGGCCCGCTCCTGGCGGATCACAAACAGATTGAGCAGGAAGCCCAGCAGCGGCAGCAGGGGCATCAGCCAGAGAAGCCAGTTGAGCGCAACCATAGAGCTAACCCCTCAGCGTGCTCACCTCGTCCACGTCGGCGGTCTGCTTGGTGCGAAAGATCGCCACAAGCAGCGCGAGGCCCACAGCCACCTCGGCGGCGGCCACGGTGATCACAAAGAAGACGAGCACCTGCCCATCCACGCTGAGCCGCTCGCGGGCGAAGGCCACCAGGGCCAGGTTCGCCGCGTTCAGCATCAGCTCCACCGACATAAAGACCACGATCGCGTTGCGCCGCAGCAGCACGCCCAGCACCCCCAGGGTGAAGAGCGCCGCGCTCAGGAGAATGTAGTAGCTAGTGGGAACCATTCGTTAGGCCTTCTGTCTTCCGCGCTGGTTCAGCACCACCACGCCCACCACAGCGATCAGCAGGATCACGCCGGTGATCTCGAAGGGCAGCAGATATTTGGTAAAGAGCAGCGCCCCGAGCTGGGCCGGGTCGCCGAAGTTGAGCGCCGCCTCGCCACCTGGGGGCGCGGCCGCGACCCCGCCGCGCAGCGCCGCCACCACCGCTACGCCCAGCAGGCCCAGGCCAAGCAGCAGGCCGAGCGGGCGCTGCCACGCGATCCGGTCGGGCGTAGCCTCCACCTGCTCGGCGCCAAGCAGCATCACTACGAACAGGAACAGCACCATGATCGCCCCGGCGTAGACCGTAAGCTGGATGGTGAACAGGAAGGGCGACTGGAGCAGCAGGAAGAGCACCGCCATCGCGCCGAAGTTCATCAGCAGGAAGAGCGCGCTATGCACCGCGTTGCGGCTCAAAAGCATCGCCACCGCGCCGATCAGCGCGATTGCCGCAGTGACACCAAAGAGAATAAAATCCATCTCTGCTCCAATTGCAGCTTGCAGAGTAGCTGCGCATCTATGCCGACAGGGCTCAGCACTCAGCACTTAGCACTCAGCACTTAAAGATCGATCTGCGCAGGCGGGCTCGGGCGCCGCTGGAGCTGGAGCAAAATCGGGGGCGGCTCGCCGTGGCCCTGGTCCGGTGGCACCAGCAGCATCTCCCGCGTGTAGATCGACGAGCGCCGGTCGTAGAACGAGAGCTCGTACTGATGCTCCAGCACGATCGCGTTGGTGGGGCAGGCGTCCTCGCAGTAGCCGCAGAAGATACAGCGCAGCATGTTGATCTCGTACGTGGCCGCGTAGCGCTCGCCGTACGAGCGCGGGTTGGCCGGGTCGTTCTCGGCGGCCACCACCAGGATGGCGTCGGCGGGGCAGGCGGCGGCGCAGAGCGAGCAGCCGATGCAGCGCTCCGTGCCGTCCTCAAAGCGCTTCAGCTCGTGGCGCCCGCGAAAGCGCTCGCGCACGGGCCGCTTCACCTCGGGGTACTGCACCGTCACCGGCTGCTTGAACATGTAGCGCAGCGTAGTACCCAGGCCCTTAAACAGCTCTCCGAGCATCGGGGGCTCCTCTAGTCGCCGGTCCCGCCGGCGGGCCGCTTCGTATCTTGCACGTAGGTCACATTGTCTACAGGCTTGGGCGTCGAGCTGAAGCTGCCCGCGATCGCCAGGGTGATCAGGCTCAGGCCAAAGAGCACAAACGCCGCGAGCCGCTGGGTTGGCACCAGCACAAAGACCACGGCAGTGTACGCGATGTTGATCAGGCCCAGGGGCAGCAGCCACTTCCAGCCCAGATCCATCAGCCGGTCGTAGCGCAGGCGCGGCCACGAGGCGCGCACCCAGACCGACACGAACAGAAACGCCACTACCTTGAGCAGGAACGAGCCGAGGCTGAGCAGGCCCACCACCACGGCGCCCGCCACCGGGCCGAACAGCGCCGTCAGCTCGCGCCCCAGGATCTCCAGGCCGGGGAAGTGCCAGCCGCCGAAGAAGAAGGTCACGGCGATGGCGCTCACCGCGATCAGCTTGATATACTCGGCCATAAAGAACAGGGCGAACTTCATAGAGCCGTACTCGGTGTTGTAGCCGCCCGCCAGCTCCTGCTCGGCCTCCACCAGGTCGAACGGCGCGCGCACCACCTCCGCCGTCGAGGCGATCATAAAGAGCACAAAGCCAAGCAGCTGCGGCACGATGCCCCAGATCCCGCCGGTGCTCCAGCCCTGGGCGTAGACGATCTCGCGCGTACTCAGGGTGCCATACGTCATCACCACGCTCAGCACGGCGCAGCCAAGCGCCAACTCGTACGAGATCAGCTGGGCCGACGCGCGGATGCCGCCCATCATCGCGTATTTGTTGTTGCTCGACCAGCCCGCCAGCGTGATCCCGTAGACGCCGATGCTCGTGATTGCGAGGATGTAGAGCACGGCCACGTTGATGTCGGCGATCTGAAGGATGTTGCGCAGGCCCGCGCCATCCTGCGTGAAGCAGGCGCGGTAGTCCCAGTTGATGTTCAGGCAGCCAAACGGGATCACCGCCCAGATGATGATCGCCGGGATCACCGCCATCGCTGGGGCCAGCAGGTAGACCGGCTTATCGGCCATTGCCGGGATGATGTCCTCTTTGAAGAAGAGCTTCACCGCATCGGCGGCGGGCTGCAGGAAGCCGTTCGGCCCGGCGCGGTTCGGCCCCACGCGGTTCTGCAAGCGCGCCAGCAGCCGCCGCTCGAACAGCGTGAGGTAGGCGAAGCCGGTGGTCACGCCGATCGCGATCACCAGGCATTGCACCACCAGTATGAGCAGATCGATCCAGTTCATAAGCGACCTTCCTGACAAGGTGACCGGGTGACCGGGTGACCGGGTGACCGGGTGACCGGGTGACAAGGGCAATCTCTGTGCGCCGTCAGGTGTCACCTAGTCACCCTGTCAGCGCGAGCGAAGCGAGCCATGTGTCACCCTGTCACAACTTTCACCAGGCTCACCCGCGTGCGCGGCCCCGTCTGCACGGCGGCCAGCTCCAGCCCTGGCAGGTTCGCGGGCAGCACGGCCACGCCCTGGGGCAGCTCGGCGAGCACGCGCGCGGGCAGCGTGAGCGAGCCCGCCGCAGAGTCCAGGCGCACCGCGTCGCCAGGGTGAATATTCTGCCGCTCGGCGTCCACGCTGCTCAGGGCAACATAGACGGCTGGCGCGTGGCTTTCCAGCTTCGAGCCGCGCAGCAGCGGGTCGCCATCGTAGGCGAGCGGCTGGGCGATCAGCAGCAGCGGACGCTCATCGGCACTCACCGGGGCGGGGCGCGGCGCAAGGCTCACAATCGCCTTGCCGCCCTCCACCATACTGGGCAGCTTGATCCCGACGCCCTCGCTGTTCTCGTAGTTCGTGCCGTCGTAGTAGATCGCCTCGTTCACCTGGCGGCCCCAGTTGCCCGGCGTGCCCGTGGCGGCAAGCGCCACGTAGCTTGCCCCGGCGTAGCCCGGCACGCGCTCCGCGATCTCGGCGGCCACATCGCTGGGCGTCAGGTAGTCCCACCCGCCCGGCTCGGCCACCGCCACAGCGGGCGCGCGCCCCTTCGCAGCGGCACTCCTCCCAACGGCGACAGGCGCGGCCACGCTTGCCAGCCGCTGGGCCACACCCGCAACGATCTGCCAGTCGGGGCGGCTCTGGCCCACGGGCGGGCGAGCCTGGCGCGAGCGCTGCACGCGCCGCTCGGCGTTGGTGTAGCTGCCGTCGCGCTCGGCGACACTCGCGGCGGGCAGCACCACATCGGCCAGCTGCGCCGTGGCGGTGAGGAACATGTCTTGCACCACCACAAACTCGGCGGCCTCCAGGGCGGCGCGGGCGGCGGGCAGGCTGGCCGCCGGGTCGAGGCCCGCGATCCAGAGCGCCCGCACCTGGCCGGCCTGCATGGCGGCCCAGAGCTCGCGGGCGCTGACACCGGGCTGTGCCAGGGGCACGTAGCCAGGCCGCGCGTCGGGGCGCACGCCCATATCGAGCGCGCCACGGCTGTTGCCGCCGGGCAGCAGGGCGATCAGGCCGCTGTTAGACTTGCCAGCTTTGCCGGTAAGTGCGGCGAGAGCGCCGAGCGCCTCCACCAGCGCGGGGCCGGCGCTGCGCGCCTCTGCGCCGTACATGATGATGCTGTTCTCAGCGTCTAGCAGCGCCTTTGCGGTGGCCTGAAGCGCGGCGGCGGGCACGCCGGCAGCGGTGGCCAGCGCCTCCAGCGTCGTCTCGTTCAGGCTCTTGCGCAGCTGGTCGAGGCCGCTATGCTTCACGGCGAGCTGTGCGGTGCCTGCCGCGTCGAGGGCGGCGCGCAGCAGGCCACGGACGAACGCCAGGTCGGCGCCCGGCCGGTAGCGCAGGCGCGTGCCGGCCGAGCGCTCCAGCTTGGTAGGCCGCAGGTTGGCCACGATCAGCTTGCCGCCGCGCTGGGCGAGCGCGCGCAGCCGCAGCACGTAGAGCGGCGCCTCCTCCTCGGGGTCGGCGCCAACTACCAATACCGTGGTACCGGCGCCCAGAGCCATCAGGTTTGTGCCAGCGCCAACGCCAAGCAGCGCGCCCATGTCGTCGTGGGCGGGCTCGCCCGCCGCGCCGAGCACATGGTCGAGGTTATTGCTCTCCAGCCCCTCGCGGAACACCCGCTGGAAGGCGTAGAGATCCTCGTTGCTCAGGCGGGGCGCGGCCAGCCCGGCGATCGCCTGGCCGCCCTGGCTCGCGCGCACGGCGCCGAGCTTCTCCGCCACCAGATCGAGCGCCTCGTCCCAGCTTGCCGCCACCAGCTCGCCGCCCTTGCGGATCAGCGGCGTAGTCAGGCGGCTCTCGTGATTCACAAAGCGATGGCCGTAGCGGCCCTTGTCGCAGAGCCAGATGTCGTTGACCGCAGCGTTCTCGCGCGGCATCACGCGCATCAGCTGGTCGTGGCGCATATCTAGCGTAAGGTTGCAGCCCACGGGGCAGAGCGTGCAGACGGCGGGCTTGGGGCTCAGCTCCCAGACGCGCGCCTTGAAGCGGAAATCGCTGGAGGTGAGGGCGCCCACGGGGCAGATGTCGGTGGTGTTGCCGGAGAACTTGCTGTCGAAGGGCGGGTCGCTCTTGGAGATGATCATCCAGTTACGGCCGCGCTGGTCGAAGCCGAGCACCGGGTCGTCGGCGAGCTCGTCCTGGAAGCGCACGCAGCGCGCGCAGAGAATGCAGCGCTCGCGGTCTAGCAGGATCAGGTCGCCCAATGGCACCGGCTTCTGGAAATGCACCTTATCGTTGTAGTCGAAGCGGCTGTTGCCAGGCCCCCACTGCATGGTCAGGTTCTGGAGCGGGCACTCGCCGCCCTTATCGCAGACCGGACAGTCGAGCGGGTGCGAGGTGAGCAGAAACTCCAGCACGCCCTTCTGGGCGAACTTCACCTCGTCGGTGGCGGTCTGCACCACCATACCCTCGCTCACCGGAGTGGTGCAGCCCGTCTGGAGCTTGGGCATCATCCCAATCACAGGCTTGCCGGCCTCGTCGAGCACCGGCTGCCTGGTGGCGGGGTCGATCCTGGGGGTGCCGATCTGCACGAGGCACATGCGGCACATGCCAACGGGCTTGAGGCGCGGGTGGTAGCAGAAGACCGGCACGGCGGTTCCGGCGAGGCGCGCGGCGTCCACCACATTGGTACCAGCCGGGACACTCACCGCCACCCCATCGACGATCAGGTTTACATCGGGCATCTGAATCTCATTTCCAGGCGTGGGCTACAGCTCAAAGAATCGGTCGATCACACACTGAAAACCGGGCAGCAAGGGCGAGGTGAGCGTCTCACCGGCCTGCATTATTTGAACTAGCGCCAGCGGCCCATCCTGACGGCGATAGAGCTCGACCGTGTTGGTCTGCCAGTCGGCGATCCAGTACTCCTGTACAGCGCGCCGCGAGTAGAGCGCGAGCTTCTTCTCACGATCGCGCTCGGCGTTGGCCTTGCCAGGCGAGAGCAGCTCGATCATCAGCTCGGGCGAGCCGTGCAGCTTGCCGTCCTTGCCCATAATCTCCTTCAGGCGCGCGCTGCTCACCCAGACGACATCAGGGGCCACAGCCTCACGCGGGGAGTAGATCACCCCAGGCGCAAGAATGATCACCCCTGGACGATCTATGCTATTCCAAAGCTCAAGCTGAAACATGATCTTTGAGCAGGCGATCTGATGGCGTGTATGTGGCTGCGTCGTCACGTAGAGCTCTCCATCGATCAGCTCGTAGCGCTCGCCCTCGACACGCGGCATCTGCCGCACCATTGCCACCGTCCAATACGGGTGCGTCGCAACCATCGGCTCGGCTGTCTCGCTGCTCATGGCCGCTCCTTAGCGCTTGATTGCGAGCGGGATCGCGTGCTTGCCGTTGGGGCTCTGGCCGTTCGCGTGGCCATTCGCGCTCGCCTGCACAATCGCCTCGAACTCCTGGGGGAAGAGCCGCAGCGCCGACTTGATCGGCATCACGGCGCTCTCGCCGAGCAGGCAGAAGCAGTTGCCGGCCATCTGGGTGTAGATGCCCTTGAGCGTCGGGATGTCGTCGGGGTGGGCGTGGCCCTCCTCGGCCATGCGATGCAGCACCTTCACGAGCCAGTGGGTGCCCTCGCGGCAGGGCGTACACTTGCCGCAGCTCTCGTGCTTGAAGAACTCGTCCATCTTGTAGGCCAGGTGGGGCGCCCGCACCGTGTCGTTCAGCACGATCACCGCGCCGGAGCCGAGCATCGAGCCAGCCGAGGCGATGCTCTCGTAGTCCAGCGCCATGTCGAGGTGCTCGCTGGTGAGCCAGGGGGCCGAGGCGCCGCCAGGAATGATGATCTTCACCGGGCGCCCGCCCTTCATGCCGCCGCCGTACTCAGGGCTCTCGATCAGCTCGCGCAGCGGGCGGCCGAACGGCAGCTCGTAGTTGCCGGGGCGGTTGACGTGGCCGGAGAGCGAGAAGCACTTGGTGCCGGGGCTCTTCTCGGTGCCGAAGGTGCGATACCAGGTAACGCCTTTTTCCAGGATGCGCGGCACGTTGGCGAGCGTCTCCACGTTGTTGATGATCGTAGGCTTGCCGTAGAGCCCGGCCACGGCGGGGAAGGGCGGCTTGAGGCGCGGCTGGCCGATCTTACCCTCCAGCGACTCCATCAGGGCCGTCTCTTCGCCGCAGATGTAGGCGCCTGCCCCACGGTGAACATAGATGTCGAGATCGCGGCCGGTGCCGAGGATATTCTTGCCGAGGAAGCCGGCCTGGTAGGCCTGGACGATCGCGCGCTCCAGCGTGATCGCGGCGGCCGCGAACTCGCCGCGCATGTAGATGAAGGCGGTGCTCGACTCGATCGCGTAGGTGGCGATCGCCACGCCCTCGATCAGCTGGTGCGGGTTGCGGTCGATGATCTGGTGGTTGTTAAACGTCCCAGGCTCCGACTCGTCACAGTTGCAGAGCAGGTAGCGCGGGTAGACGCCTTTGGGCAAGAAGCCCCACTTCACCCCAGTGGGAAAGCCTGCGCCGCCGCGGCCGCGCAGGCCCGCCTCCTTCACGAGGTTCACCACATCGGCGGGCGCCTTCTCGGTGAGGGCGGCGCGAAAGGCCTCCCAGCCGCCGTGGCGCCGGTAGACCGCGAAGTCGTTGATGTCGGGGATGTCGTTCTCCCGCATCACAATATGTTCGGCGAGGGCCATAAGACCTGCTCCGGTTCTAGGGGACGGTAGACGGTGGACAGTGGGCGGTGGACGGTGTCGTTACAGCGGCGA
>JAYUYB010000462.1:0-9423 GCA_043752655.1 Chloroflexota bacterium | reverse complement strand
ACCAGCTACGGCGCGGGCGGCGGCGGCGGCAACGTGGCCTTCAGCGTGCCCGCCGCTGGCATCACGGTGGTCTTCAGCTTCAACAGCGCCACCAACATCCCCACGGTGCTGGTCAACAACCCGCCCCCCGCTGCGGATGCGGCCCTGATCAAAGCCCCTGTGAGCGATCCTGGCAACCAGGACGAGGTCTTCTACTTCGTGATGCCCGACCGCTTCGCCAACGGCGACGCCGCCAACAATACTGGCGGGATCGCAGGCGACGCGCTGGCCAACGGCTTCAAGCCAGATGACAAGGGCTACTACCAGGGGGGCGACCTCAAGGGCCTGCTGGCCAAGCTGCCCTACCTCAAGCAGCTCGGCGTGACGGCGATCTGGATGACGCCGGTCTTCAAGAACAAGCCCGTGCAGGGCGATGGCACGATCCCCGGCTCGTCGGCGGCCTACCATGGCTACTGGCCCGTCGACTACACCCAGATCGACCCGCACTTCGGCACCAACGCCGAGATGAAGGCGGTTGTCGCGGCCGCAAACGCCGACGGCATGCGCGTCTTCTTCGACATTATCACCAACCACACCGCCTCGGTGCTCGAGAACGAGGGCGGTAACAGTTATGTCTCGCGCAGCGACGCGCCCTACCGCGACGCTGGCGGCAACATCATCGACGACCGCGACTATCTATTCGCCGACGCCTTCCCGCCCCTGAACCGCTACAGCTTCCCGAAGCGCCCGTACTATCGCACCCCCGCCGACGCCACGGCCAAGACGCCCGCCTGGCTCAACGACCCCACGATGTACCACAATCGGGGCGGTATCAAGTACGATGGCAGCGAGGCCGAGACCTACGGCGACTTCGACGGCGGCCTTGACGACCTCTTCACCGAGCGCCCTGAGGTTGTGGATGGCATGATCGACATCCACAAGACCTGGATCAGGGAGTTTGGCATCGACGGCTTTCGCGTCGATACGGTGAAGCACGTCAACATGGAGTTCTGGCAGCAGTTTGTGCCAGAGATCCGCGCCTACGCCGCCACGCAGGGCAAGCCGGATTTCTTTATCTTTGGCGAGGTGTTCAGCGGCGACCCAGCCTTTATGAGTCGCTACACCCGCGACGGTGAGTTCCCCGCCACGCTCGACTTCGACTTCAACTACTCCGGCCAGGATTTCGCCATCGGCAGCGCCGGCCCCGGCCGCCTCCAGGGCCTCTTCAATGGCGACGACTACTACACCAGCCCCGACGACAACGCCTACAATCAGCCCACCTTCCTGGGTAACCACGACATTGGCCGCATGGCTAACCGCATGCAGAGCGTGAGTGCCAGCCTGCCAGACAGCGAGCGCGTCAGCCGCATGCTGCTTGGCTACGGCCTGATGTTCACCGCGCGCGGCGTGCCGATCATCTACTACGGCGACGAGCAAGGCTTTACCGGCGACGGCGGCGATAAGGACGCCCGCCAGAGCATGTTCGCAAGCCAGGTTGCCAGCTACAACGACGACGACCTGATCGGCAGCGACAGCACCACCGCCGTCGATAACTACAACCCGAATCATCCGCTCTACCTTGGGCTCAAGGCGCTGGCCGAGCTGCGCAAGGCCAACCCTGCGCTCCAGACCGGCAACCAGATCGAGCGCCTGGCCGAGAGCGGCGGCGCCGGTGTGTACGCCTTCTCACGGATTGATCGCGCCGCAAAGGTTGAGTACGTCGTCGCCCTGAACAACGCCGAGACCGTCAAGACGGTCAACGTTCAGAGCTTCGCCCCGCAGGGCGGCAGCTTCGATGCGATCTACGGCGCCAGCGGCAGCGTGAGCGCCAACGCAGGCGGCCAGCTCAGTCTGACAGTCCCGCCGCTCGGCGTGGTCGTCTACAAGCAGGCGGCGGCCAATCCCGGCGCGCCGGGCGGCAGCCAGATCGGCCCGAACATCGGCTTCACCAGCCCGGTGAGCGGCACGATCCTGCCCACGGTCGGCACGGTCGAGGTGGCTGCCAACGTGGCCGGCAACCCCTTCGCAGAGGTGAGCTTCGCCGCGAGCGTGAACGGTGGCGCCTACACGCACCTCGGCACCGATACCAACGCGCCCTACCGCGTCTTCTACGACCCGACCGGCCTGCCCGCCGGGGCCAGCGTTAGCTTCAAGGCCGTCGTCACCGACCTGCTTGGCGGCACGGGCAACTTCAACTCCGCCACCACCGTGGCGCGCGCTGGCACGCCCGATGTGTGCTCCGTGGACTACGAGTACGCTCTGGTTCACTACTACCGGCCCGACGGCAACTACACGGGCTGGACGGTCTACCCGTTTGGGGCTGGCGTCACCTCGCCAGACTACGCTACTGGCTCGATCCCCTTCCTCGGGCGCACCGAGTTCGGCGCCTTCGCCTGGATCAAGCTGAACGACCCGACCAAGCAGGTCGGCTTCGTCATCCACAACAACGCCGACGGCACCGACGAGAAAGACCCCAACGCGGACCTGTTCTTCACGCCGAAGGACACGCCGCAGGTCTTCGTCAAGTCGGGCGACGCCACGGTCTACCCCTCGCAGGCGGCCGCGCAGGGCTACGTGACCATCCACTACAACCGGCCCGGCAACGACTATACCGGCTGGGGCGCCTTCGTGTTCGGCGACGGCGTGGCGGCGAGCGAGCTTACCAGCTGGCCCGCGAATAACCCCTTCGACCAGAGCGACAGCTTCGGGCAAAGTGTGCGCATCAGCCTCACCGACGCCAGCAAGCAGCTCGGCTTCATCATCCAGAGCGGCCCGCCCAGCGGCAACAAGGACACCGACGGCGATCGCTTCATCACCCCGGCCAGCACGCCGAGCGTCTGGATCAAGCAGGGTGACCCGAAGATCTACCGCTCGCTGAGCGAGGCCCAGGGGGTTGTGACTCTGCGCTACCATCGCCCCGCCGGCGACTACAGCAGCGGCGCGGCGCCCTCGCAGAAGTGGGGCCTGCATCTCTGGGAAGGCACGCTGCCGATCTCGCGGCCCACCGACTTCATCAACGACCCGTTCCTGCCCAACCTGCCCCAGGACAGCTTTGGGATTGGCTTCCGCGTGCCGCTGGATGTGAATCCCACCAGCTGGGCCTACATTCTGCACAAGGGCGACACCAAGGACAAGCCGAATGATCAGTTCCTGAACCTGGCCGCGACGGGCAACGAGGTCTGGATTATCCAGGAGATGCCCGGCGCCTACCCGTACCTGCTGCCGATGCAGCCCGGCTGCACGCTTGGCCAGGGCGACGTCTCGGCGAAGCAGCGCGCCCACTGGGTGAGCGCGAACACCCTGGCCTGGCCGATCATCGCCAGCGCCCAGGTGACTTACACGCTGCATTACGCCCCCAACGGCGGCATGACGTTTGCCAATGGCGAGGTGCAGGGCGGCTCCAGCGTGCCCCTGACGCTGAACAATGCCGGCCTGAGCGACGCTACGCGGGCGAAGTTCCCGCACCTGGCCGACCTCACGGCGCTCACGCTTGGCGTGGATGCTGCAACGGCCAAGAGCATCCTCAAGGGCCAGCTGCTCGTCTCCGCGCGCACCGCCGACCAGGGCGTGTTCGAGGTGACAGGCGTGCAGATCCCTGGCGCCCTGGACGACCTGTACGCGGCCAACGCCCGTGGTATCACGCTCGGCCCCGACTTCTCCGGGGTGAGCGGGCGCAGCGGCACGATCCGCCTGCGGCTCTGGGCGCCCACGGCCCAGGAGGTGAGCCTGCTGCGCTACGCGAGCGAGACGGCCACCACGAGCGAGCGCGTGGCCATGAGCCTCGACAGCGCCAGCGGCGTCTGGACGGCCAGCGTGCCCGCCAGCGCCGCGAACAGCTACTACCTGTTCGAGCTGAAGGTCTACGTTCCTAGCACGGGCACCGTAGCGACCAACGTCGTCACCGACCCCTACTCGGTGAGCCTGGCGGCCAACAGCAGGCGCAGCCAGCTGGTCGATCTAAGCCAGCGGGCGCTGAAGCCGGCGGGATGGGACGGGCTGAAGAAGCCGAGGCTCGACGCCTTTGAGGATGCCGTGCTCTACGAGCTGCACGTGCGCGACTTCAGCATCACCGACGAGACGGTGCCTGCGGCGCTGCGCGGCACCTTCGAGGCCTTCACGGTGAACGACTCGGCCGGCATGCGCCACCTGCGCGAGCTGGCGCAGGACGGCCTGACCTACGTCCACCTGCTGCCGGCCTTCGACATCGCCACGATCGAGGAGAATGCGGCGCTGCGCAGCGAGATCCTGGCGCGCTTCCCCGAGCTGGCGGCTATGCCACCCAATGGCGAGGAGCAGCAGGCGATCGCCAACGCCATCCGCGACCAGGACGGCTTTAACTGGGGCTACGATCCGTTCCACTACAACGCCCCTGAGGGCAGCTACAGCACCAACCCCAGCGGCACCACGCGCATCGTGGAGTTCCGCGACATGGTGCGCGCGCTGAACAGGTCGGGCCTGCGTGTGGTAATGGACGTGGTCTACAACCACACCGCAGCTAGCGGCCAGGCACCGAATTCGGTGCTCGACAAGGTGGTTCCGGGCTACTACCACCGCCTGAACGGCGACGGCCAGATCGAGACGAGCACGTGCTGCGCCAACACGGCCAGCGAGCACGCCATGATGCGCAAGCTCATGATTGACTCGCTGGTGCAGTGGGCGAAGGCCTACAAGGTTGATGGCTTCCGCTTCGACCTGATGGGCCACCACATGAAGGCCGACATGCTGGCTGTACGGCAGGCGCTGGATGGCCTGACGCAGGCCAGGGACGGCGTAGACGGCAAGAAGATCTTGCTCTACGGCGAGGGCTGGAACTTCGGCGAGGTGGCCGACGGGCGGCGCGGGGTAAACGCCACGCAGCGCAACCTGCCGGGCACGGGCATCGCCACCTTCTCGGATCGGCTGCGCGACGCGGTGCGCGGCGGCGGCCCCTTCGACAGCGGTGAGGGCGCGAAGAAGCAGGGCTTCATCAACGGCCTGTACTACGACCCGAACAGCCTGAACCAGGGCACGCCCGATGAGCAGAAGGCCGCGCTGCTGCGGGCCACGGATATGATCCGCCTGGGCATGGCGGGCAACCTGGCGAGCTTCACGCTCACCAACAGCCTGGGCAGCGTGGTGAGGGGCGAGGATGTGGACTACAACGGCTCGCCCGCCGGCTACACCAAAGACCCGCAGGAGGTGATTACCTACATCGAGGCCCACGACAACGAGACCCTGTTCGACGCCAGCCAGATCAAGCTGCCGGTGGGCACCTCGCTCGCGGACAGGGTGCGCGTGCAGAACCTGGGCATGAGCATCGTGCTGCTGGGCCAGGGCGTGCCCTTCTTCCAGGCCGGCCAGGAGTTCCTGCGCTCCAAGTCCGGCGATCGCAACAGCTACAACTCGGGCGACTGGTTCAACCGCGTGGACTGGGAGCTCCAGGAGCATAACTGGGGCTCGGGCCTGCCGATCCAGGGCGACAACAACAACAACTGGCCCGTGCTCCAGCCCCTGCTTGGCAACCCGGCCCTGAAGCCGGGCGCTGCGGAGATGGACAACGCCTACGAGCACTTCCGCGAGCTGCTGCGCATCAGGAAGGGCAGCCCGCTGTTCCGGCTGCGCACGGCGGCGGATGTGCAGGCCCGGCTCAGCTACCTCAACGAAGGCCCCAGCCAGATCCCGGGCCTGATCGTGATGGAGCTGAGCGACACCGTTACGCCGGACCTCGACCCGCGCCTTGAGCGGATCGTGGTGCTGGTGAACGCCAACGACGAGCCGGTGAGCTTCACGGCCGCGCAGCTTGTGAACCGCTTCTACTGGCTGCATCGCGAGCTGCGCGGCTCGCACGACCCGGTGGTGCGCGGCGCGCGCTTCATCCCGAAGACCGGTACCTTCCTCATCCCGGCGCGCACCACGGCGGTCTTCACCGACCGGCCGTAGCTTGATCCGCCACGACGGCAAAGGGGGTGGAGGACGCAGGGGTACAACGGGGGCGAGGCGCTAAGCGTCTCGCCCCCTTTTTGTGCGCTGCTTATTGCACCCCAGCCCCGTTGCTCCACGTCACTCCTTTGGCCCTCGCTGCTCAAGGATAATGTCGCTCAGCGGCTTGCCGCCCGCGCGTGCGAACGCGGCCTGAAGCTCTTTTAGTGGCATGGTAACCGCCGCTTTGGCGCGGGCTTGCTGCTCGGCGGTGAACTCGACCAAAAGGCCAGCGGCCCGCAGCGCCTCACGGGCGCGCTCGCGGTCGCTCGAAAGCGCTTGCGGTGCCGCAAGCCGCTCGGCGAGCCACTCTCGCACGACAAGCTCCGGCGGTTTGCCGCTGCGTTGCGCTTGCTCCTGGAGCTTCCGATAGATGTCGGCGGCAGGTCGACAGTGATTGTCGTCATAGCCTTTCTCCTCACTCACCGCGCTTCATATGAAGCTCTGCGTACACGTACTGTAGCGTGCTGTGCAGGGAAGCCGCAAGCTGACACCGCTTTCCAGCCCATTGCTGGCCCAGCGATGCTATACTCGGGCCTGGGCACGTTGCAACTAGTAATCCCTATTTCCGGTGATCATATGCAAGTAAACGACCTCCAGCTCGCTCCAAGTGATGTCCGGCAGCTGGAGAGCGCCGATGAGATCGCGCGCTTCTTTGCCAGGCTTGGCTACAACGTTGATCGCCGCATCAACATCCCCGATTACGCGCTGCTGGGCCTGGGGAGTGCCGATCTTCGCCAGCAAATCCATAAAATTGAGCTGATCGGCACCGATCCCGCAGACGGCGATATTACGATCTCTTGGAGGTGCGCTCAGTTACCGCTAAGCTGCGCAATGAGATTGCGCGCCGCTTTCGCGAGCGCCCAGAAAACGCGCTGCTGGTGCTGACGACGGACTATGCGCAGCTTGAGTTTGTGCTGCTCGAAAGGGGCGTCTCGCGCAGCCAGAGCCCTGGCCAGGCGCTCAAACAGACGCTGCGCCCTATCCCGCTCACGCTCAATCGCCTGAACCCTGAGCCGGTTGCCCTGCGCGTGCTCAGGCGCTTTACCTTCACCGAAGAAGATGCCGCCTACCAGTGGGAGAAGCTGCGCTCTGCCTATATGCTCGCGGAGTGGAGCGAGGAGTACTTCAATAATCGCGCGCTGTTCTCCGATTATTACTTGAAGCAGCGCCTAACCGATCCAAAGCTTACGCAGGAGTGGGCGGAAGACGTGCGCCCGATTGGTCGTGCGCTGTATGCGCAACTGGTGACAGCCCGCAAGGAGTTCACGCGCAAGCCGGAGCAGACGATCCGCACCAACCTTTACGAGCCGCTCTTTCAGCAGCTCGGCTTTGCCTTTGTCGCGCAGAAGTCCGGCTCGTCGGCGGCGGAGACGCCGTATGGACGCGATATATCGCGTCCCTCCTATCTGCTCTACGCCCCTGGCAAGCTCGATACGCCGATCGCCGCCGCGCTGACCTATGTCTGGAATCGTAACCTCGACGATCAGGACGAGGCCCGTGAGCTGTCTGAGGCGGATGGCGGCACGCCGCGTGAGATCCCTGGCGCGCTGGTGGTGAGCCTGCTGGAGGCGCAGGTTGCGCCCTGGGTGCTTGTCACCAATGGTAAGCTCTGGCGCCTCTACTCCGCGACCGCCAGCAACAAGGCGACGAATTACTACGAGGTCGATCTGGAGGAGGCGCTTGCCGCCAACGACCAGCTCACCGCGCTGAAGTATTGGTGGCTGCTGTTCCGCCGCCAGGCCTTCACCGGCTTTCTCGACACCCTGCTCAAGCGCTCGGCCGATTACGCCAAGGAGCTCGGCGAGCGCCTGAAAGATCGGGTGTTTGTAGAGATCTTTCCGCAGTTCGCCAAGGGCTTTATCGCCGATATGCGCGCAAAGGGCGCCAGCAAGCTCGATGCCGCCGAGCTTGCGATGGTCTTCTCGGGCACGATGACCTTTCTGTATCGCCTGATGTTTTTGCTCTACGCCGAGAGCCTGGAGCTGCTGCCGGTGAGCGAGGCCAACGGCTACCGCCAGCAAAGCCTCTACCAGCTGAAGCGCGAGCTTGCCGAGGCCGCCGGCACGCTGCTCGATGCGTCGCCCGATAAGCTCGCCAAGCGCTACTCCGCAAGCTCGACGGCGCTCTACGAGCGGCTCAAAGCACTGTTCACCGTGATCGATCAGGGCTCCGACGAGCTGAATATGCCGACCTACAATGGCGGCCTGTTCAGCCCGCAGACCGAGGGCGGCCAGTTCCTCGATAGCTACGCCATCCCCGACCGCTTCCTGGCCCTTGGCCTCGACCGGCTGGCCCGCGATGTCGATGCGCGCACGAAGGGGCTGGTCTTCATCGATTTCAAGTCGCTCGGCGTGCGCCAGCTCGGCAGTATCTATGAGGGTTTGCTGGAGTTCCGGCTGCGGATTGCCGCCGAGCAGCTTGCGGTGACAAAGGAGAAGGGTAAAGAGCTCTACGCGCCGTTTGCGAAGGTCAAGAAGCCCCTCGCGACGCTCAAAAAGGGCGAGGTCTATCTCGAAAACGATAAGCAGGAGCGCAAGGCCACCGGCAGCTACTACACGCCAGATTATATCGTGAAGTACATTGTGCAGCACACCGTCGGCCCCGTGCTTGATCGCACGTTCGCGCAGCTGACGCCCCGCCTGCGCGCGGCCCAGAAGGGCTACCGCGACTACGCCCGGCTCGCTCAGGCGCGCCAGAAATCCACTGTACGGACGCCATATATGGCGTCCGTACAGGATTCTCCCACGGCGTACTGGAACAGCCCGGAGCTGCGGCAGCTGGCGGACGACTGCCTGAATATTCGCTGCCTCGACCCGGCCATGGGTAGCGGGCATTTCCTGGTCGAGGTGGTCGATTACGTCAGCAATCGCCTGATCAGTTTCCTCAACGGCTGGAGCGAGAACCCGGTCTGGGCCTTCGTCGAGCAGACCCGCGACGACATCCTGGGCGAGATGGAGCGCCAGCGCGTGACGATCGACCCCGAGCGGCTTACGCGCGTGGCCCTGCTGAAGCGCGCCGTGCTGAAGCGCTGTGTCTACGGCGTGGACCTGAACGCGATGGCCGTGGAGCTGGCCAAGGTCTCGCTCTGGCTGGACGCCTTTACGCTCGGCGCGCCGCTCAGCTTCCTCGACCACCACCTGAAGCACGGCAACAGCCTGATTGGCGCGCGCGTCAAGGACGTGCAAGAGTATCTGAAGGCCAGCGATCAGCTCGACATGTTCTCGGGCAGCAAGTTCGCCGGTGTGATGCTGGCGACCGACCTGATGCGCCAGGTGAGCTACCTGAGCGACAATACGGTTGCCCAGACGCAGCTGAGCGCCCAGGCCTACCGCGCCGCCAGCGATCACCTTGCGCCCTACAAGCGCCTGCTGGATGTCTACACCTCGCGCTGGTTTGGCAACGCGCAGGCAAAGAAAACCAAGGCCGACTATGTGCGGCTGTTTTTGCAGGAGCCGCAGGCCGAGGCGTGGCTGGAGAACCCGG
>JAYUYB010000461.1:0-3925 GCA_043752655.1 Chloroflexota bacterium | reverse complement strand
TTGTACTACGCAACAGCGGCCCCGCCGCCCGCGTGAGGGTTAGCGCCGCCTCGGCGTTGAGCCCCGCGCGCAACACCGCCACGGTGGAGCTCGCTGGCGGCGGCGAGGCCGCGCTCACGCTCTACGCCGCGATGGACCGCGACAGCCGTGAGCTGCTGGTGAGCGTGGAGCGCGACGGCGCGGTGCTGGCCGAGCAGCGCGTGGCGGTGCGGCCCAGGGAGGGCGAACGCATGCTGGGCCTGATCTCTGCGCAGCCGCTGGAGCTGAGCCTGCCGCGCCGCCAGGACATCGCGCGGCTGCCGTTTCTGCCCTTCGCCAGCGCGCCCGCGCAGCTGCCCGACCAGCCCGCCGGCCTCTCCAGCCTGGCGCTGGTTGTGCTGGGCGAGCTGCCCGCCGAGAGCCTTGCGCCCGCGCAGCTGGCGACGCTGCATAGCTGGGTGCGTTCCGGTGGCCACCTGGTGATCGGCGGGGGGCCAGGCGCGACCACAACCCTGGCGAGCCTGCCCGCCGCCCTGCGCCTCGCGGAGATCGGCGCGGCGACGGCCCTGGACGCGGCCGCGCTCGGCGCCTACGCCGACGCGCTCCCACCGGCTGGGCTGACGGGCGTCACGCTACAACTGGCGCCGGATGTGCGCACCCTGGGGCCGCCAGGCGCACCGCTCTGGGCGCAGCGCGACGTTGGCGCGGGCCGCGTGACGCAGCTGGCCTTCGACCCTGGCCTGCCGGAGCTGCGCGCGTGGCCGGGCGCCCCGGCGCTCTGGGATCGGCTGCTGCGCCCCACGCGTATCTATAACACTGTGGGTCTCGACCTGAACGCCGACGGGCTACAGGCCCAGATCCTGTCGAGCGCCCTCGCGAACCTCCCCGCGATCAACCTGCCGAACACGGGGCCGCTCTTTGCCCTGCTTGTGGTCTACACCATCCTGATCGGCCCCGGCCTGGCCCTGCTGCTGCGCAGGCTGGATCGACAGGCCCTTGGCTGGATCGTGCTGCCCGCCGTGGCCCTGGGCGTGGCCGCGATCGCGGGCGGCGTGGCCGTGGCCAGCCGCGCCGACCAGCGCATCGTGAGCCAGGTGACGCTGGTGGAGCAGGTGGATGGCGCGACGGCGCGGGCCCGCACGGCGCTCGGCATTCTCACCCCGCGTGACGAGCGCTTCGCCGTAGCCGTGGGAGCCGATGCGGTGGCCCGCCCGATTGTGGCGGGCGCCGCCAGCTTCGGCCCGATCAACGGCGCGGGCGGCGAGCTTGCCCAGGGCGGCGATGACCTCGATCTGGCGCTAGATCGCTGGGAGCTTCAGGGCGCGCAGGCCGAGGCCCTGGTGCCGCTGCCCGCCCTGGAGGCCGAGCTGAGCCTCGGACCCGACGGCATCGTGGCGACGGTGCGCAACAGCACGGGGCGGCCGCTGCGCGACGTGAGCGTCGTCTACGCTGGCCGGGTTGCGCGCCTGGGCGACCTTGCCCCCGAGCAGGTAGCGGCAGCTGAGTGGCCGCCGCCAGGCCAACTCGGCGCAGGGCGCCCCGAGCTGGTGGCGCCCCTGAGCACCCTGGTGCTCGGCGAGGCCCTTTCGGCGGGCAGGACGCCAGGAAGCGCGCCTGATCGACGCGTGCTCATCCAGGAGTCTATGCTCAACGCGGTTGCCGCCGCGAGCCAGGAGGGCGAGGGGCTAGAGCCGCTGGTGCTGGCCTGGCTGGACACAAGCCCGCTGCCGCTGACGCTGGCCGCGCCGGGCGTTGTGGCGCAGCAGGTGGGGCTGCTGGTGGGGCGGCCCCGCATCGTCGGCGCGGGCGAGCTGCGGGTGCCTGCGGGCTGGATGCAGATCGAGCAGGGCGACGCGCCACGTGCGACATGCACTGGCGACCTGGGCCGGGGCCTCGTGGCCTCGCCCGGACCCCTGACGATGACCCTGGCCCTGCCCGCAGACATGGCTACCCTGCGCGCCAGCGAGCTCTCGCTCGATCTCCAGAGCGACAGGCAGTGGCCGAACGCGGGCGTGACGACCGAGCTATTCCGCTGGGCGACCAACGACTGGGTGGAAATAAGCTTCGACGGGCCGGGCACCCTGGCCCTGAGCAACCCTGAGCCGTTTGTGCAGGGCGGTCGGCTGCGACTGCGCCTGAGCGGGCGCATCGACGAGGCGGGCTGCGTCTTCGCCGACGCCGCGCTGCGGGGGGCGCTGCCATGAACGATAGCCGATAGCCGATAGCCGATAGCCGATAGCCGCCTCCGGTCCAGGTTGCGGTCGACAATGGGCCGGAAATCTGTGTCATCTGTGGACAACAGACCTGCCTGGCGCTTTGGTCATCCGTCGTCAGAAGAGGTGTTTATGGCAGGACTCACGCCGGTGTTGCTGAAGGAGCTGCGAGCGACGCTGCGGGGCAGCCGGGCGGCGCTGCTGATCACCGTGTACGTGGGACTGGGGCTGATCGCGGCGCGGCTGGTGTACGGCGCCGTGGCGGGGCAGACGGGCCTGGGGCCGCCGATCTTCAGCGCCCAGGTGGGGCAGGGCGTGTTTATCGGACTCACGCTGGCGCTCCAAGGGCTCACGGTGTTCCTGGCGCCGGCCACCACGGTGAGCAGCGTGAGCGCCGAGCACGAGCGGCGCACCTACGATCTGCTGATCGCCACGCCGCTGGCCCCGGCGCAGCTGCTGGTGGGCAAGCTGCTCGCAGGCGTGGCCTTCGTGCTGCTGCTGCTGGTCGCTGCCCTGCCACTGTTTAGCGTGGTGCTGCTGTTCGGCGGGGTGACGGCGGGCGACATCGGGCGGGTGCTGGCGGTGGTGCTTGGCTCGGCCATGGCTGGCACCGTGCTGGGGCTCTTCTGCTCGGCCCTGGCGCGCCAAACCTACACGGCCACCTTGCTCTGCTACGCGCTGCTGGTGGCGCTGGTGGGAGGAACGCTGCTGGCGGCCAACTTCTGGAGCCTGACCCACGCGATGCAGGCGGCGCCGCCGAGCTACGTGGTGGCCAACCCGCTCTCCGCCGTTGGCTCGGCCCTGGCGCAGACGCGGCCCCCGGAGGTGGTGTCGCCAGAGACGCTTCAGCCGGTGGCGGCCCTGAGCCTGCTCACCCAGGGTGTCGTCGCCGACCTCCAGGGGTCGCGCGTGGCGCTGCCGCTCTACCGGGCAACGCTGATGCTCTACGGGGCGGGGAGCCTGCTGCTCTTCTGGGCGAGCCTGCATCTGGTGCGGCCGCGTAGGCGCTGGGCGCCCACACGCGGCGACGGCGTGATGCTGGCGCTCTGCATCGCCTACGCGGCGCTGGCCCTGCTGACGCGGGGGTGGTGGGAGGCCGGGCTGCGCGCAATCTGAAATCCAAAATCGGCAATCCAAAATGGTAGAAACCGGGGAAATCTCGCCATGAGCACGCCCGCCGACATCCTGGCCGCGCGGCAGCGCATCGCCGGGATCGCCCACAGCACGCCCCTGGAGCACAGCCGCCCGCTCTCGGCCTACACTGGCGCCGAGGCCTACCTGAAGCTGGAGTGCGCCCAGGCTACGGGCAGCTTCAAGCTGCGTGGGGCCGCGAACGCGATCCTTGCCGACGCTGCGCGCCGCCCGGTGGTGGCCTGCTCGGCGGGCAACCACGCGCTTGGCATAGCTCACGCCGCCGCACTGGCGGGCGTGGAGGCCACCTTGGTGGTGCCCGAGACGGCCTCGCCCGCAAAGCTGGCCGCCCTCGCGCGCTACCCAGCCACCGTGCTGCGGCGCGGCACGAGCTACGATGAGGCCGAAGCGGCGGCGCTCCAGATCGCCAACAGCGAGGGACTGCGCTTCGTGTCGCCCTACAATCACCCCGACGTGGTGGCCGGCCAGGGCACGCTTGGCGTGGAGATCATGGAGCAACTGCCCTCCGCCGAGGTGCTGATCATCGGTGTGGGTGGAGGCGGCCTGTTCAGCGGCGTGGGCCTCTGGGCCAAGGCGATCAA
>JAYUYB010000460.1:0-3928 GCA_043752655.1 Chloroflexota bacterium | reverse complement strand
GGTGACAAGGTGATATGTGTAGCTGCCGCTAGGTGTCACCTTGTCACCTGGTCAGCGCGCGCGCAGCAAGCGCACCTCACCCGGTCACGGATTAGCCTGCACATTCGGCAGCTCGAACTGGAGCGCGCGGTTGAGCGTGCGGTCGGCCACCCAGACGGTACTGTCGGGGGCGACGCCGATACCGCTGGGGCCGCTGAGCGAGGCGAGGTCGCTGCCCGGGCCGCCCCAGCGCAGCAGCAGGTCGCCGCGCAGGTTGAAGGCGATCACCTCGTTGCGGCTCGGCACGCTCACAAAGACCTTGCCGTCCGGGCTCGCGGCGATCGATGGGTCGTCGTAGGTGTTGGGCCGCCAGCCGCTGACTTTCCAGGTGATGATCGGGACGGCGCCCACCCGGCCCGTGCCATCGGGGGCGAAGACCTGCACGCGGCCGTTCCAGGTGTCGGCCACATACAAGTTGCCCTGCGCATCCACAGCAACGCCGGTGGGCTCGTTGAAGGCGCCCGGCTCGCTGCCCGCGTAGCCAAACTGGTACTTGAACGCGCCCGCGCTGTCGGTGACAACCACACGCTTGTTGCCCGTGTCGGCGATGTAGACATTGCCCTGCCCGTCCACGGCCACGCCGCGCGGGCCAAAGAGGCCGAGCGGGTTGGCGTCGTTGGCGGCCTGGTCGCCCTCGGTGATCGTGGCGCGGCGCCCATCGCCGAGGTCTTGATCGCCGCTGCCCCAGCTGGTGAGCGGCTTGCCCTCGGGGTCGAACTTCACTACGCGAGCGTTCCAGGTGTCGGCCACGTAGATATTGCCCTCGCCGTCCACGGCGACGCCGCGCGGCTCGTAGAGCTGGCCGAGCGCGGCACCAAAGCCGCCGAGGCTGCGCAGAAGCTGGCCGTCGGGGCCGTAAATATGAATCTGGTGGCCGCCCGTGTCGGCAACATAGAGGTTACCCTGCTTGTCCACGGCCAAGCCGGTAGGCCCACTGCCGCCAGGAGGCAGCGCAACCGACTGCTGGGCAACCAGGCGCAGCTCGGCGCTTGGGGCGCTGCCCGCCGCCTCGCCGCCCACGCCGCCGGCCAGATCCCGCCGCAGCCAGACCTCCATCTCGCGCGCGCCGGGCACCAGCGGGTAGGGCAGCTCGCGGTAGAGCAGGAACTTGCTGAGCGTGCCCCAGTTCGCGGGCTGGAAGGGCCAGCCGAGCGGCGCGAAGGGGCCGTTCAGGTCGGCGGAGATGTCGCGCCCGCAGCCGCCAGAGCTCCCGCCCGCCGCTGTGCTCGTCAGCTCCTCCACGGGCGTCCAGCTGCTGTAGTAGTAGCGCTTGTAGCCGGGGCTTCCAGGGGAACACTTATCGCCCTCGGGGAACCACCAGTTGAAGACGCTTGTTGTGCCGTAAGGCTGCACGTAGCTCTCACTCAGCGCCTCGCGCACCTGCTCGGTAACGTGGGGCTTGTAGAGCATCACCACGGGGGCGAGGGCCGTCGAGTCGTCCGGCATCTGCACCTCGAAGCTGGCAGCGCCGGGGCTGGTCTGAAAGGCGTCTTTCTTCGTCCAGGCCACGCGCTTGAAGTCGCGGAAGTACCACTGAAGCGGCCAGGCCAGCGAGCCGTCGCCGCTCTCGTCGCCGCTATCGATGAAGACCGGCATCGTCAGGCCGCCGGTGGCATCCTCGGAGGTGCGAGCGCTGCGCGTAAGATTCACAGCCAGCTCGCGCACATCGCCGACGATGCGCGGCACATCGGGCGCCGTCTGCGTGTAGACAAGCAGCTCCACCGGCGTGTCCGGGTGCTCGTAGACGGCCAGCCAGGTGGCGCGCAGCGTGTAGGCGCCAAGCATGGCCGCCAGCGTGAGGCTAGAAACAGCGAGCACCACGCGGCCCCCAAGCTCGTTGGCGAGCGTGAGCAGCGCGTAGATCAGGGCACCGGCGATCACCAGTGGCACGAGGCCTTGCAGCAGGTTGCGCTGGGCCGCCTGGCCCTCGCCCGTGAGCCCGAAGCGCCAGAGCGCCACGCCGATCGCCACGCCGATCAGGGCGGTGAGCAGCGGGATCAGCCAGACGGTGGACGGTGGACGGTGGACGGTGGCAGGCTGCTCGTCGTCGCTAACGGGGTCGGTTGCAGCTGTGATCTGCGATCTGCCATTTGCAATCTGCAAGAGCCTCGCCACAACCCAGGCCGCAAGCAGGTTCCCCGGCAGGGCCATGTGTACTAAGAGCCAGGGCATCTTCTCGCCGGCCCACGAGAAGACGATCACCGCTGTCCAGAACCAGAAAACCAGCAGCAGCGGGAAAAGCTCCCAGGCGGCGTGTGACGACGGACGAGCGACGACCGACGACCGCTCTGACTCCAAAGCTGGTGGATCTGCCAAGGTCATGTCGTCGCTCACGGCGAGCTGCGGGCCGTCATCTACCGTCTGTCGACCGTCGTCGCTCACGGCGAGCTGCGGGCCGTCGTGTACCGTCCACCGTCCACCGTCCACCGTCCACCGTCGGGCTTCGACAAAGCGCCGCACCACGGCCACCACCATCGCCACCACGGTGCCGATCCCGGCGAGCATAGCCAGGGGCTCGTAGAGCGGCAGCTGGATCAGGTAGTAGTACCAGGGCTGATCGCCGCGAGCGTACTCCTGCTGGCTGCCGAGCCAGTAGCTCAGGCCGGCGTAGAGCCCATCCACAGCGCCGGGCATGTAGGCGAAGAACGAAGAGTAGAGCAGCAGGTAGATCCCGCCGAAGATGGCGAGAGCCACCCAGAGACTGCGGCGCTGCTCGCTCCACAGCTGGCGCAGCCGGTGCGTAAGCACAGGCGTGGGGTCCCAGAGCCGCTGGCAGAGCCAGGCCAGCAGGAAGGCCGAGGCGATCAGGAAGGCCTTCTCGCCGAAGAAGAGCCCCTGGCCGATCGGGAGCTTTGGGTTCCAGAGCATAAGCACCAGGCAGAGGCCGATCACCGCAGGCAGAGCGAGGTTCAGGTAGCGGGCGAGGCGGCTCTCGGCCAGCAGGCGCATCAGCACAAACACGCCGAAGATAAAGAACAGAATGTAGTAGAGCTCGTGGGTGGCGATGGCGAGCGCCATGGCGGCGGCGGTAAGGTAGAGCCAGCGCGCGCGCCCGCTGTCGATCCAGCGCATGGCCCCAACCAGCATCCACATTTCCCACAGCACCATCAGCCCGTCGTGGCGCGCAAAGCGCGTGTAGTAGAGCAGCGAGGGCGAGAAAGCGAGCAACGTGGCGGCCACCAGCGCCCCAACGCGCCCAAGGTACGGCCGCAGCCACCAGGCCGAGGCCACCATCAGGATACCGGCGAGGGCCTGCGGCAGGCGCGCCTGCGCGTCGCCGTCGCCAAACAGGAAGTACGCCAGGGCCGTGAGGTAGTAAAGCGATGGCCCGTGATAGACCGGGTCGTAGCAGTAGGTTGGCGCGGTGACGCCGCCCCAGCAGTTGAAGCCGCCAGCGCCCGTGTAAAGGCGCCAGCTGGACCACGCGTGGATGCTCTCGTCGTGGTGCAGCGCCATCGTGCCGAGGCCCCAGAGGTGGGCCGCCACGCTGGCCAGCATCAGCAGCGCGTAAGCCACCAGCTCCCAGCTCACCCATCCAAGGCTGAGCGGTCGGGCGAGGGCCGAGGGCCGGGGCATCTGATTGATCGTCTCAACTGCCATAGAATTCTGTCTTTAAAGCGAGCTTTGCAGGTACGTTATTCTTCAACGCTGCGGCCCCAGCTCCGGTTCCCTGTCCCCAGTTCCTTGTCCCCTTGCCTAAGGCGTTTCGGCGCCGCTCAGCTCGCCGCCGAGGCCCACCCCGATCTGGGATGCGAGCTCGGGGCGCACGGCGATCACAAAGTCGGAGGAGCCGAGCGAGGCGCCGGGGTCGCGGAACATCAGGAAGCGCCACCAGCGCTCGCTCACACCCCGATCAAAGGGGTTGCGCAGCAGCTGGCCGAGCAGCGAG
>JAYUYB010000459.1:0-9477 GCA_043752655.1 Chloroflexota bacterium | reverse complement strand
TGCTGCTCCGCTTGGGCTGGCGCAGTGCCTCGGTGTACGCGCCGATGCTGCTGAGCAGCCGCGCAACCTCCATCGCCTCCTCGGGGTCGTCGAGCTGGCGCACGCGCTCGCTCAGCAGGCCGCGCAGGGTGCGGATCTGCTCCTGGCGCAGGTTGAGCGCGCAGTCCTCGGCCTCGCGGCGGTAGCGCAGCAGGTCGGGCCGCCCCAGAGCGTAGTCGGCGCAGAGCAGCGCGCGATCGCGCAGCTCGTCGTCGAGCCGCTCGCACCATGTGATCAGATCCTCGGGCGCGGCCGGGCGCCACTCCAGGGGTAGCACCGTAAACTGGCGCCAAATCTCCTGGTGGGCCGGGTCCTCCAGCAGATCCTCCAGCCCGCCGCCGAAGTGCGCGCGCATCGCTGGGTGAGCCGCCAGCCCGCGCTCCAGAAACGCCTCGATTGCAGCATCCACGCTAGGGTGGCGCAGTGCGAGGCCCAGCAGCTGCCCCTCGAACGAGCGCTGGATGCTGAACTGCCGCTGGCGTGGCACACCTTGCCCCGCTGCCTCCTCGCCAGGGTGCGGCGCGTCGTCGGGCGGGGGCTGCGGTGTTGCGCGTGGCGTCTGGCCTCGCACACCCAGCCCTGGCCTTTTTGAGGGAGCGCGCCTGCCGCCTGCGCCCTGCCCCCTGGCCGCAGCCTCGCCGCGCAGCAGGTCGAGGATCAGCTCGGCGCGGATGCCAACTACCTGCTCGATGCGCGAGATGTAGACGCGCTGCTGCGCGCCGTCGAGCTCCAAGAGCAGCGGCAGCAGGCGCTCCAGGGCGGTGTTCTGATCCTGGGGCTGCTTCAGATCCAGGCCAGCCGTGTAGGCGCCGACGTAGAACTCCATCACGGGGGCGGCCTCGGCTACCAGGCGGCGCCAGAGCTCCGGGTCGGCCTTGATCACCTCGTCGGGGTCGCGGCCCTCGGGCATGCGGATGATCCGCAGCGCCACGTCGCTCTCCAGGCGCACTGCCCCCTGGGCGGTTGCCACGAGCCGCCCGCCGCCCTCCTCGCCGGCACTCTCGCGCAGCGCTGTCAGGCCGCGCAGGGTCGCCTTCTGGCCGGCCGCGTCGGCGTCCAGGGCCAGAAAGACATTGTGCGAGAGCCGCTTGAGCAGCCCCACATGGCCTTTGGTAAGCGCGGTGCCGAGTGGGGCCACGACGTTGCGGAAGCCGTGCTGGTGGGCGGTGATCACATCGATGTAGCCCTCCACCACCACGGTGCGGTCCTCGCTGCGGATCGCCTCGCGGGCGAGATCGAGGCCGTAGAGCAGGTCGCCCTTTTTGTAGAGCAGCGTCTCCGGGGTGTTGAGATATTTGGGCTGCCCGTCGCCCAGGGCGCGCCCGCCGAAGCCCACGATCTCGCCCTTGGCGTTGCGGATGGGGAAGATCAGGCGGCCGCGGAAGCGATCATAAAGATTGCCGCGCTCGTGCTTGATCGCCAGACCCGCCGCCTCGACATCCTCGGGCGCAAAGCCCTTCTTCTCTGTGAGATAGGCCAGGCAGTGGCCCCACTCGTCCAGGCTGTAGCCGAGCTGAAACTGCTCCAGCATAGCGGCGCTCAGCTCGCGGCGGGCCACGTACTCGCGCGCGGGCTCGCCGCGCTTCAAGGTGGTGAGGATATAGTTAAAATACTTCGCGGCGGCGGCGTTGATCTCCAGCAGCTTCGTGCGGCGCGCGTCGTCCTGGCGCGCATCGTCGGAGCGGGGCTCCAGGCGCACACCGGCGCGGGCGGCCAGCTGCTCCAGGGCGTCCTTAAAATCAAGGCCCTGCTTGCGCATCACAAAGTCGAAGGCGGTGCCGTGGGCCTGGCAGCCAAAGCAGTGGAAGCTCTGGTTGTCGGGGTAGACGTGGAAGGCTGGGGTGCGCGTGTTGGGGTGGAAGGGACAGAAGCCCACAAAGCTGCGGCCCGTTTTGCGCAGCGTCACGCCCAGCGAGCCGATCAGCTCGACGATGTCGATCTTGTCGCGGACCTCGTCGATCTGACTCATATGAGGGAACAGGGAACAGGGTACGGGGTACAGGGGGAGGGCGCCGGCTTGCGCTGCCCTGTCCCCTATACGCTGTACGCTGTTCCCTCCTTAGGCGCCCCAGGTGCGCGGGATGAACAGCTGCTTGAAGCGCTGCAGGGCGTAGCGGTCGGTCATGCCGGCGATGTAGTCAACCACGGCGCGCTCCACTGGCTCCTGGCGGGCCTGGTTGATCGCCATCAAGTCGGAGGGGATCTGCTCGGGGTGGCGCACAAAGTGCGCGTAGAGCGTCTCGACCACAAAGCGCACCTTGCTGTCGTCGGCCTTGGCGCGCTCGTGCAGGTAGACCTCGCGGTACATAAAATCGCGCAGCTGATTGGTGGCGGCGAGAATCGTGGGGCTCATCCCGATCAGCGGCGAGTCGGGCGGCTGGCCCTCGCCGGTGGCCCACCAGTTGAAGCCGATCAGGTCGCTCACCATCGTATCGATGCGCTCGCCGTGGCTCGCACCCAGCACGCCAAGCGCCTCGGCGGGCAGATCTTCCTGGCGCAGCACACCGGCGCGTGTGGCGTCGTCGATGTCGTGGTTGATGTAGGCCACGCTATCGCAGAGCTTGATGATCTGGCCTTCCAGGGTGCTCGCGGTGCCCCAGGCAGTTGTCATAATGTCGCGGCGAGCCTTGGAGTGCAGGTAGATGCCCTCGCGCACGGCGTAGGTCAGGTTGAGGCCGCGGCCATCGTGCTCGAGCACCTCGACGATGCGGCGCGACTGCTCGTTGTGGCGGAAGTGGTCGGGGAAAATGCGGGTGAGGGCCGTCTCGCCGGCGTGGCCGAAAGGCGCGTGGCCGATGTCGTGCCCCAGGCCGATCGCCTCGGTCAGATCCTCGTTGAGGCGCAGGGCGCGGGCAACTGTGCGGGAGACCTGCGCGACGGCCAGGGTGTGCGTCAGGCGGGTGGTGTAGTGGTCGCCAAGCGGCGCAATGAAGACCTGAGTCTTATGCTTCAGGCGCCGAAACGGCTTGCTGTAGAGGATGCGGTCGCGGTCGCGCTGGTAGGCGGGGCGGATCGTGCAGGGCTCCTCGGGGCGCTCGCGCACGGCCTCGGCGCTCTTTGCGGCGAGCGGCGAGAGCAAGCGTGCCTCGAGCGCCTCCTGATATTCGCGTGGGGTAGTCATTGAGCAATTATAGCGCACGCCAGCGGCCCAAGCCGCCGCCTATTCCTGAGCGAAGGCGGCCTGCGCCGCCTCGTGCGGGCTGAGGGAGCGCCAGAGCGTGAGGCCGACGCCAGCCAGGGCGTGGATGCCGATCACGGTGTTGAAGTAGAGCGCGTGGCCGTTGGCGGTCGCCGTCTCACTGCTCACCACGAGCGTCTCGATTCGCTGGGCCACAAAGAAGGTGAAGAAGTAGAGGCAGAAGCAGCAGAACGCGGCAAGCCCAAGCTCGGCGCGGCGGGCCACGAGCCAGCCGAGGAACAGCGCGAAGGGCGCGGCGAAGACGGCCCAGACCAAGGGGCGCACCGTCTCGTCGTTGCGGGCGCCGCCAGCTGAGGCGAGGTTGAAGGCGGCCCAGGCCACGCCCACGGCCAGAGCCGCCAGCATAATCAGCAAGGTGCGCAGATCGATTCGTCGAACCATCATATTCCCCCGTAGGGGCGGCCCCGTGTGGCCGCCCAAATGAATGGGTCAGGCCGCCCGTCTCAATGCGTCAGCGGATTCACCGAGGGCTTGACGCCCAGAAAGATCGCGTCGCCCCAGAGCAGCAGCCCCGCCAACGTCACGAGGGCCACGAGGCCCCAGACGGCCACGCGCCCCAGGCGCCAGCGCATGAGTGGCTCGACCAAGGCGGCCACGCCGACGCAGACGAGCGGCGCGCTGTAGTAGCCGTAGCGCACCTGCTGGCCGGTGGCGATGTCGACCACCAGGAAGAGCAGGGCGCTCGCCAGCCAGCCGATCACGAGCAGCCGCCCGGGGCCGCGCGTGCGCCAGAGCAGCGCGACGAGCCCCGCCCCAGCCAGGGCCAGGGGCAGCGGCGCAAACGAGGCGTTCAGGCCAACCCAGATCTGCCAGAGCCTGGCCGCCTGATCGCTCACCTGGTTGGTGCTGTCGGGCGTAGCGGTGGAGCCGTCGAGCAGCCCGCCGACCATCAGGCGCGCCGCCTCAAAATACTGCACCGCCAGGGCCAGCGCCGCAGCGCCAAGCAGCGTGAGCAGCCAGCCGCGCCATGGGCCAGGCGAACGCACGCTCGCCCAGAGCGCTCTGACCGTCCACCGTTCACCGTCCATCGTCCACCGTCCCATCCCCATCCCCAGCACCAGAAACACGCCCATCGTCACACCCGCGAGCAGCAGGCCGCCGGGATGGATGAGCATGTTCACGGCGCAGAGCGCGCCGGTTGCGATCCAGCCGAACATGCGGCGGGGCGGCAGCCCGGCCACGGCAACCAGGAAAAGCAGCGTGAGCCACTGGCCCACGATCTGCTTCACAAAGCCCCAGTAGAGCGCCGTGAGCTGCATGGGCAGTAAGGCGATCAGGGCGGCGGCCACAAGCGCGGAGCGCTCGCGCAGGCCGAGGCGCAGCGCCAGTAGGCCTACGAGCAGCGGCGTCAGGCCATCCACTAGGGCGTAGCTGAACTGGAGCGCGAAGGCGCGGTCGCCGAGCAGCGAGAAGGGCGCCGCCAGCACAAAGACCGTCGGGGAGACCACGGCCACGCGCCGGCTGAACTCCGAGGGCCGGTCAAACAGCGTGAGGTTGCCGAGCTGCACGTTGCGCAGGCGCCCGCTGTTCACCAGCAGGTCGTGAGAGAAGAAGAGCGGGTAGAGCACGCCGAGCAGGCGCACGGCCAGCGCGATCAGCGTGATCAGCAGGAGCGCGTTGACGAAGCCCTGGGATGCGCCAGGCTCGGCGCGGGGCAGCGCACGGCTTGCGCCCCAGAGCACGGCGCCGCCAGCCAGCCCCGCCCCCAGCAGCCTGGGCTGCCAGAGCGGTGCGAGATCCGGTGCGATGGCGGCGTGAGCCACGAGCCCGCCCGCCAATGCCAGTGCTACGCCGAATGCTGGCAGCGCGCCGAGGCCGAGCAGGCGCGCGAGGGCCAGCCAGAGTAGGGCGAGGCCCAGCTGCGCGATCAGCACGGCGGGCGCCGGCATGGGCCAGGCCGCGCCGGGCCAGGCCAGCTCCGCCGCGTCGAGGCGCACGCCGACGGGCCGGTCGTCGGGGGGCACGCGCGCGGCGGCGCTGCGCAGGCCGAGCTGCACTGTGCCGTCGGCCAGCGCGCCGGGCGGCAGCAGCAACTGGTAGCGACGAGGCTGATTCGGTGCGGCGAGCGTCGTCCAGCCCGCACCGTCCAGGCGCAGCTCCACGGTGCGGGGCGCCAGCGCGCCGGGCGGCAGCCAGCCCAGCGTGAGCGCGATGATGGCGATGCCACGAACGGCGGGGCCGTTGAGCGTAAGCGTGGCGTCGCCATCGGTCCAGCGGTAGGTGACGCCCGCGCTATCGCGCTCGTTGCCGTGGAAGCCGGCCACAGCGGCGCGGTCGGGCCGTGTGCCGATATCGAGCGTGTAGGCGCTTGGCCGCAGCTGGAAGGCCAGCAGGTTGGCGCCAAGCAGCAGCGCGGCCAGCAGCGCAGCCGCGATCAGCGTGGCAGGCAGGCGCGTCGCCCACCTACGGGGCGCGGCAATGGGTAGCCCGTGCCCTTGCGCAGATTGTGCCTGTCGTGTGGTCATGGCCGATAGCCGATAGCCGATAGCCGATAGCCGATGGTACTAGGAACCGACCTCAGCACTCAGCACTCAGCACTTAGCACTCAGCACTTTGCCTGGCGCACTCAGCACTAAGCTTTCGTGAGGCGTTTGAGGCGGCGGGCCGCCTGCTCCTCCAGGCGCGCAATTTGCTCGTTAGTGGCGCGCTCCTCCGCGGCGAGTGCTGCCAGCCGATCTTCGAGCTGGCCGAGCGTGGCGACGTAGCGCTGGCGCAGCGCGCCCTCGTCGCCCTCGCGGCCGAGCGGCTGGAGGTTGCCCTGGATCTGGCGTTGCTGCTTGTAGATGGCCTCGCGCTCCTGCTCGGTCTGCCTCAGCTTACCCTGGGCCTCGTCCACCTGACGGTAGAGCGCCAGGATGCCCTCCAACGCCTTCACCGTGGCGGCGTCGAGCAGCTTGTCGGCCAGGTAATCGCGCAGCTGGGCGCCGCTGAGGCTGCGTACCTGCTCGTGACGGCTCACGAGGCGGCGCTCGCTCACCACGAATGTAATGCGGGCCTGGGGCGCGCAGGGCACGCGCCAGCGGGCGAAGCCGGCGCTCTCCTCGTGGGGTGCGCTCGTCTCCGCAAGCTCGTAGGCGCTCGCGCGGGCGTGCTCGACCGTCACCTCCACCATTTGATCCAGCGTGCTGCTCAGGTCGTAGCTGGTGATGATCAGGTCGTGCTCCTCGATCAAGGCGTAGTCGCCCTGGAGGCTGATGGCGTGCAGCCGACGCGCGCCGCGACGCTGCTCCTCGACCTTGAGGCCCAGCTCCACGGCGTAGGGCACGATCAGCTCGCCGCCGGCGCGCGTGAAGGGCAGCACCGCCTCGCCCGCGTAGTCGCCCTGCGCGAGCACCGTGACGGGCCCGCGCTCCAGGGTGAGGCCGGTGGCGTTGGCGAGGCGCAGCGAGGCCACGGGGTTGCGCGGGTGCTTGGCGCCGTTGTAGAGCAGCTCGCGGTGGGCGGGCAGGCGTCGGCTGAGGATCGGCACCATCGCCGACTGGCCGCGCGCCACGCTCACGGGGTGCTCGACGTGGTAGGCAAACAGGGCGCCGCGCTCGTCGCCGCTTGCCGCCACCTGCACGGCCTCCTCCAGCGCTGAAGCGCTGAAGCGCTCGGCGGCCTTGCGACGGCGCGGGGCGCTGCTCTCCGCGTCGGCCATGGCCGCGCCGCTGAGGGCCATCATCGGGGCGGCCATGGCGACCTGTGGCGCACCCTCAAAGAAGATCGGGGCAGCCACGGTGCGCTCCTCGTCCTGCACGAGCGGGCGCTCCGGCGTGCGCGGCTCGTACAGGCGGTAGCGGAACGAGATCGGCATGCCCGCCATCAGGGTCAGCTCCACGCCCGCCAGATCTTCCTCTAGCTGGTTGTCGAACAGGCCCCAGCCCTGGAGGAGGACGGTAGACGATGGACGGTGGACTGTAGCTGAAGCATCCTGGCTGAGCGAAGCGCTCTCGGCTGGCTCAGCCTGAACACCGTCCACCGTCAACGGTCTACCGTCCTCAAACAGCATACGGTAGCTCACGCGCCAGGCGGGGGCGGGGGCGATGTAGCCAACCAGCAGCTCGTGCTCGCCGGGGGAAAGGCGCACGGTGGCGCTGCGGCGCTGCTCCTCGCTCTGAGCGGCGCGTAGGAAGTAGCTCAGATCAGCGGCGGCGGCATCGTCGAGCAGCTCCACGCGGGCGATGCTGTCTAGGGGCAGGGCGCGCACCTGGCGCAGCTCTGGCTGGTACAGGCTTACGACGGCGCGGCGCAGCGGCTCCTCGGGCTCGTAGTCCACGCCAACCACCAGGCCCTCGACGGTGCTCTCGCCCTTTTTGCCATCGGCGAGGGCCAGGCGTGCGCGGCGGCCGCGCAGGTCGCGCAGCAGATCGAGCAGGCTCTGGCTGTCGGAGAGGTGGATGCTGCCACGGGCGAGGCGGGTCGTGCGATCCTCGGGCGTCTCAAACTCCACGCCCAGCACCTGGCCGGCGCCGCGATCAAGCGCGACGAGGCTCTTGAGCACGTCGTCCATCGCCTCGCGGGGGAAGCTCAGCTCCAGGTGCTCGCCGCTGTGGGGGCCGCTGCGCTCGAAGTAGCCCACGCCGTGCTTGAAGATGATCAGCCGCGAGATCGGCAGGGTGGCCATGGCTTGCTCCACTGGCGGCGCCGCGCCCCGCGCGTGGCCCCGAATCGCCCCATCCTACCACAAGATGAGGTTAGAGGGTTGAGACCACGAAGGTGCGAACCCATTTGGACCACGAATGACACTAAGGAGGGCGAATGGCGCGAATCGGCTATAGCCGGCTTCGCGGTGGTTCGCGCCCTTTCGCGCAGTTCGCGGTCCAAACGGTTCGCGGTCCAAATAGCTCACAAGCCTGGGCGAGCGAGTGACCGGCGGGCATTGCGCGCCACAATGCCGTCTGCGTCTGCGGCGAGGGTGGCGAGCGCAGCAGCGGCGCGCGGGTCGGCGCAGAGCTGGCCGAGCTCGTAGGCCGCCACGCGCCGCACCTTTACGCTCGGGTCGCGCAGGGTGAGGCTGATCAGCGTCTCAGTCAGATCCTCGACGGTGGCAAGTGGGGCGAGCTTGCAGGCCGCGCACTGGAGCGAGTGGAGCGCGGCCCAGCGCACGCGCGGCACGGGGTCGTGGAGCAGGCGGCGCAGCGGCGCAGCGCAGCGCTGGTCGGCCCAGTGATCCATGGCCTGCGCCGCGAGGAAGCGCACGCGGGCGTCGGGGCTGTCTGCGCCTAGTAGCAGCAGATCTACCACCAGAGGGAGCTGGCCGCGCTCGACTAGCAGGGCGCACACCTCGTCGCCAACCCGCGCGCCGATCTGGAGTGCGGCGAAGAGGCGCTCCAGATCGTGCCGCTGCGCCGCCTCAGCGAGACGCTCGGTGAGGAACACCACGTTTTTCTGGCGGGTTGTCAGGGGCCTTGTGCGGATCTGCGCGATGTGCTGCCTGAGCACGGGCCAGCTTGCGAAGCCGTACTCACGGGCGATTACGTGAAGCGCCTGGGCGAGAATGGGCTTGTCGACAAGCGGAAGCACGGCACCAAAGCGCTGGAGTGCGGCGCTGTCGCGGGCGAGGAGCGCACGTAGCAGCTCGCGGGCCTGACGCTTAAGCTGGTCGAGACTCGGGCGTGGGGGTAGATTACGGGGCATGCGAAACCTCCTTTCGGGCGCCTGGGGTCCACTCGCAGGCAGAAAAGAGGTTGCCTCAGTTGTTCGGACTCAGTGGGCTCAGCCCTTCCCGTGGACCGGGCGCGCCTGAGGCACGCATATCCCGAATGTAAGCCAGGGACAACTCCGTGTCCATCGGTCGATAGTCTGAGGAGGCGCGCTCCAGCCTATCTGTCGAGAATTGAGCTTGCCCGGCTTCGCGGTGGTTCGCGCCCCTTCGCGCAGTTCGCGGTCCAAACGGTTCGCGGTCCAAACGGCTCGGGCGGGGCCGGAGGTTGGGCCCGAAAAGGTTCGGAAATCTGCGTCATCTGCGAAATCTGCGGATGAAAAAGCGGCGAGGCCTTACCCGGCAGGGTATTTCGCGGCCAGCTTGCGCACCGTGGTGGCGTTGCGCATCGTGTTCGGCGCGCCCAAGGCCCGCGCAAGCGCCGCGGCCGGGATCTGCGAGTCGCTGATCTTGCTGCGCCGCAGCCAGTAGAGCTCGCGCTCGTGGGCGTGGAACTCGTCGTCTTCGCCGCCCAGCGCCCGCAGGTTTGCCTCGGTCTCTGGGGCGGGCGGGGCGGCGAAGAAGCAAATGTAGAGCGCGTCGCTGGGCGCGGCCA
>JAYUYB010000458.1:0-3932 GCA_043752655.1 Chloroflexota bacterium | reverse complement strand
CGCCGTAGGCGTCGTCCACGGCCATGCGCACCACCGTGATCGGCGCGAACACGCCGCCCACGGGGCGGATGCCGGGGATACGGCGGCCCGTGCGGATGATCACGGTGCCATCGATCGCATTGCGCACAATCGCGTTTGGGCTGCCAACATCGCCCGCCGTCTCCGGCGTGATCGTGGCCGCCTTCAGGCCAAGGCCGCTCTGCTTCATCGCCAGGGCCGCCTCATGCACCACCTCGTTCTTCGTCGCGCGCCGGTGCTCCAGGCTCAGGTCGAAGCGCTGGAAGCGCACATCTACCTTTGTCACCGCCGGGTCGAGCACGCGCAGCGCCTCCTCCAGCAGCTCCTGGCCCGTCTGGTCGCCCTCCAGCACCACAATTGTTGGCGTGGTCATCTATTGTCTCCTTCTAGCTACACCTGTATCAGTCCACACGATACCATACCTGCCTGGGGCCAGAAATGGGCCGGAAATCGGTGGCATCTGTGGATAAAGCGCCCAGTTGATCAACGATGCATCCGCCCTGGCCCGCAGCTTGCTAAGACAGGGGCGGCGCGGCTCCGTCAGCCGCGTCGCTGCGTCCGCCTGTGGTTCGCTTTAGCTTAGAACGGGGACCCCATGACAAGCTCTTTGCCCCTGCCGGGCGCGCCCTATCCCCTCGGCGCCACCTGGGACGGCACCGGCGTGAACTTCGCCATCTTCTCGGCCAACGCTACCGCCATCGAGCTCTGCCTCTTCGACAGCCTCGACGCCCCGCACGAGCTTGTGCGCGTGCCCATCGCCAGCCAGACCGATCAGGTCTGGCATGTCTATATCCCCGGCCTGGCGCCGGGCCAGCTCTACGGTTACCGCGTCCACGGCCCCTACAACCCCGAGCAGGGCCATCGCTTCAACTCCAACAAGCTGCTGATCGACCCCTACGCCATGGCCCTCAGCGGCCCCATCCGCTGGGACGACGCCACCCAGGGTTACAGCATCGGCGACGCGGCCGAGGATCTGAGCTACGACGAGCGCGACAGCGCGCCCTTTGTGCCGCGCTGTGTGGTGATCGACCCCGCCTTCGACTGGGGCGACGACCGCCGCCCCAACACGCCGCTCCACGACAGCATCATCTATGAGGCCCACGTGAAGGGGCTCACCATGCGCCACCCCGAGCTGCCCGACGAGCTGCGCGGCACCTATAGCGGCATCGGCCACCCCGTCATTGTCGGCTACCTCAAGGATCTCGGCATCACCGCCATCGAGCTGCTCCCCGTCCACCAGTTCACCGATGATCGCCACCTTGTCGAGCAGGGCCTGCATAACTACTGGGGCTACAACACGCTCAATTTCTTTGCGCCCGCCACCCAGTACAGCCACTGCGAGCGCCCTGGCGACCAGGTGCGCGAGTTCAAGCAGATGGTGCAGGCTCTTCACGCCGCCGGCATCGAGGTCATCCTCGATGTGGTCTACAACCATAGCGCCGAGGGCAACCACTTCGGCCCCACCCTCAGCTTCCGCGGCGTCGATAACGCCGTCTACTACCGGCTCGTGCCCGATAGCCCGCGCTTCTACATGGACTACACGGGCACCGGCAACACGCTCAACACCGTCCACCCGCGCACGCTCCAGCTGATCATGGACAGCCTGCGCTACTGGGTCAAGGAGATGCACGTGGATGGCTTTCGCTTCGACCTGGCGGCCACCCTGGCGCGCGGCCTCTACGAGGGCGGCCAGCTCTCCTCGTTCTTCGACATTATCCACCAGGACCCCGTAATCTCCCAGGTGAAGCTGATCGCCGAGCCATGGGACGTCGGCCCCGGCGGCTACCAGGTGGGCAACTTCCCGGTGCGCTGGGCCGAGTGGAACGGCAAGTATCGCGACAGCGTGCGCAAGTTCTGGAAGGGCGACGATGCCCAGATGGCCGAGCTGGCCTACAGGCTCTCTGGCTCCTCGGACCTTTACCAGCACAACGGGCGCGCCCCGGCCGCCAGCATCAACTTCATCACCGCCCACGACGGCTTCACGCTGCGCGATCTGGTGAGCTACAACGAGAAGCATAACGACGCCAACGGCGAGGGCAACAACGACGGCGAGCGCCACAACAATAGCTGGAACTGCGGCGTCGAAGGCCCTACCGACGATCCCGAAGTGAACGCGCTGCGCCTGCGCCAGCTGCGCAACCTGATGGCGACGCTGCTGCTCTCGCAGGGCGTGCCAATGATCCTGCATGGCGACGAGCTTGGCCGCTCCCAGGGCGGCAACAACAATGTCTACGGCCAGGACAACGCGATCAGCTGGATGAGCTGGGAGCCAGACGAGCTCGGGCGCGCCATCCATAGCTGGACGTGCGAGCTGATCGCGCTGCGCAAGGCCCACCCCGTGCTGCACCGGGCCACCTTCTTCCAGGGTCGCGCCATCCACGGCGAGGGCGTGCGCGACATCGAGTGGTACCGCCCCGACGGGGCCCAGATGGAAGACGGCGAGTGGGACGACGGCATGGTGCGCTCGATCGGTATGCTGCTCAACGGCCAGCTGATCGACGAGGTGGACCCCCAGGGCGCCACCGTGCGCGACGACGTGCTGCTGCTGCTGTTCAACGCCTACCACGAGGAGATTGCCTTCACGCTGCCCGGTGTGGAGGACGGCCCGCGCTGGCACGCGGTGCTCGACACCGCCCACGTTGGCGAGGCGCACCCCGCGCCGATGCCGCCCGGCAGCCAGTTCTTCCTCCAGGGCCGCTCGCTGGCCGTGCTCAGCCAGCCCGGCGATGAGTGGGCGGCGCGCTATGGCCGCAGCGAGGCGGCGCAGACGCCGATCCCTCTAGCCCCCTTCCTGGGTGACGCGTAGGCTGTTTTGTCCACAGATGACACAGATTACGCAGATTGAGCGTGCGAATGGCACAGCAATGGGCCGGAAATCTGCGTAATCTGCGTAATCTGTGGATAACTACCCAAACACCACCGCCCCCGCCCCCGCAAACACCAGCTCCTCGCCCTCGATCCGCGCCGCGCCCCGGCCGCCGTAGTGCATCTCCTCGCTGTCGAGCAGCGTCTGGCGGCTTGGGTGGGGCAGCCGCAGCCGCACAGGCCCACCCAGGTTGATCGCCGCTAGGAGCGTTTGGCCGCCGGGGGCGCCACGGCGCAGCAGCAGCGCCCGCTCGCCCACAGCCTCGACCGCCAGCGCGTCGCGCCCCGTTGCGCGCAGCGCCGGGTGCTGGCGCCGCAGCGCCAGCAGATCCGTGTAGAGCTGGAGCACGCCCGCATGCGGAACTTGCTCACGCTCCTCCCAGCGTAGCTGCGAGGCCAGGAAGCTCGCCTCGGCCTGCGGGTCCGGCACCGTGGCGCCGCTAAACGCGCTAAAGTGGGCGAACTCCCGCCGCCGCCCCTCCGTCACCAGGCGGCCAAGCTCCGCGCCGTGGTCGGTGAAGAAGAGGAAGGGCGTCGAGGCCGCCCACTCCTGGCCCATCCAGAGCAGGGGCGTCTGCGGCAGCAGCAGCAGCAGCGCCGAGGCCGCCCGGTAGGCGTCTAGCCCCACGCTCTGGCTCAGGCGCTCGCCGAGCGCGCGGTTGCCCACCTGGTCGTGGTTCTGGATGCAGTAGACAAATTGGGACAGCGCCAGATCGTCGGCGGGGGCGCCGCGCGGCTGGCCCGCCTCGGGCGTCGCCTGCCCCTGGTAGAACCAGCCCTGGCGCAGCGTGGCCGCCAGGTCCGCGCTGCTACCGCTGTAGTTAGCGTAGTAGCCATCCTGCTCGCCGGTAAGGGCCACATGCACTTGGTGGTGAAAGTCATCGGCCCACACGCCATCCAGGCCCCATCCACCTTCGCCCTGCCGCGCAAGGCCCGGCTCGTTGCGATCATCCTCGGCGATCAGCACGAAGTGGCGCTCGGGGCCCAGGCTTGCGCGCACGGTGGCCGCCAGCTCGGCAAGCAGATGCGTGGGGCTGTCGTCTAGGATG
>JAYUYB010000457.1:0-3933 GCA_043752655.1 Chloroflexota bacterium | reverse complement strand
GCTACGCTACGCTCTGGAAAAGCTATAATTAGGAGAATCCAATGCGAACCGTCAAGTCCATCTTCGCCGCCCTGTTCATCGCCAGCCTGCTCGTCGCGCTGGCCGGCTGCGGCGCCCCGCCTGTGACCTACGCCGAGATCCCCGTACATCCCGAGGCGTTGCCGCTGGAGCGCGGCGCCAACACCCTGGTCGACACGATCGCCGACTCGCTGGAGAGCTCGTTGGCCGCGCGCGGCTCCGTGGAGCTGAAGCTGTATAGTGTGCCCGACGACGTAATCTGGGAGGAGATCGACGGCTTCTACACGGAGTCGCTGGCCGACAGCGACTGGCAGGCCGCCGACGAGCTGCGCCAGGCGAGCGAGGCGATCACCACCACCGGCTGGACGCGCGGCAGCCTCGCCAGCGAGCAGGGCCTGATGGTGGGCTACGCGCCCGATATGCTCGGCGATGGCGCCTTCCTGATCGTGGCGCTGTTTTCCGAGTAAGGTCTGGACCACGAATGGCGCGAACGGATGCGAACGGCGCGAATGCGAAAACCGTGCGGGCGTAGCGATTTCGCGGTGGTTCGCACCCGTTCGCGGCTTCGTGGTCCAAAGGGCTCGGGCGTCCACTGCGCTCAAGCTGCAATCTGCAACATGGAGGCTATCAATGGATCGTCGTTTTCAGCTCGTGGATGTCTTCCATGACGGACCGTTTTCTGGAAATCCCTTGGCCGTCGTGTTCGACGCTGAAGACCTCTCAACCGAGGACATGCAGCGCATCACGCAATGGCTCAATCTTTCCGAGACGGCATTCCTGCTGCCGCCAACCAGTGCAGAGGCCGACTATCGCGTTCGCATCTTTACGCTCGAGCGCGAGATACCGTTTGCCGGCCACCCAACCCTTGGCAGCTGCCACGCCTGGCTCAGCTCAGGCGGCAGGCCACGCGCCGCTGACAAGATTATTCAGGAGTGTGGCGCAGGGCTCGTGCCAATCAGCCGGGGTGAGGCGAACCTGGCGTTTGCCGCGCCACCGCTCATTCGCGGCGGTCACGTCGATGCAGGCACCATCCAGGCGATTGCGGATTTTCTGCGCATCGATGAAGGGAGCATCGTCGCTTCACAGTGGGCCGACAACGGCCCCGGCTGGGTTGTCGTGCTGCTTGAGACGGCGGAAGCGGTGCTCGCGCTCAATCCACCGAAAGGACATCCCTCCCGGATTGAGCTCGGCGTTGTCGGCCCCTACCCGCCGGGCAGCCCAGCCGCCTTTGAGCTGCGCGCATTCTTTAGCGATCACACAGGTGGCGTGGTTGAAGACCCTGTGACTGGTAGCCTTAACGCCTCGGTAGCGCAGTGGCTACTCGCGAGCGGCCGCGCCACCGCGCCATACACCGCGTCGCAGGGCACCCGGCTCGGTCGCACTGGTCGGATCTTTATCGACCAGGATCCTGCGGGCAAGGTGTGGGTTGGCGGCAAAGCGAACACGCTCTTTTCCGGCGTGTGTTCAATCTAGCGCCAATAGAGGGAGGGTCCGTCCATGCATACCACGAACTACACGAGTACGTTCATCGACGTCGCAGACGATTGCAAAGCCGCCGCTGGCACCGTCCCGCCTGAGAAGCAGGCAAAGACGGTAGCACGTATGCAGTACGAGCTGATTCACGACAGCCCCTACCGCTACACGTCGGACGAGGTCATTTTCACCGTTTACGCAGCGAGAAACCAGCTTCCAGCAATGGAGCTTGAAGCGAGGCGGGCCGAGTTCTTCTCGAAGGGGCAGCCCTGTCTGCGCTCGTCGCCGCTAGGGAAGACCTACGGGTGGGGTGTTCACTACGACGGCGCGTCGAGAATAGCCATCTATCCGCGCGGATCCGAAGCGTATGAGCGCCTGCTGGCTGATGGATCACTCCGGCAGCTGAAGGCGATGCGAAGCTCGAAGTAACCAACGAGGGCCAGTGTGTGCCGCGCTCCCTGCTATAATGGCGCCGTATAGCATAAGGGAGGCAACGACGCCATGCACGAGCTAGCCATTATCGGGGTGCCGATCGACCTGGGCGCGGGGCGGCGCGGTGTGGACATGGGTCCGAGCGCCATGCGCTACACCGGCCTCCACGCCCGCCTGGAGGCCCTTGGGTTCCGCGTGCGCGACCTTGGCAACCTGCCCGCGCCCATGGTGGAGACGAGCGCGCCGCCGCCGCCCGGCGCAAAGCTGCGCTACCTGGAGCCGATCGCCGCCCTCTGCGCGGCGCTCGCCAACGCCGTGGCAGGCTGCGTTGAGCAAGGCCAGATCCCGATCGCCCTCGGCGGCGATCACAGCCTCTCCATTGGCTCGGTGAGCGGCAGCGCCCGCAACCGCATGCTCGGCCTGATCTGGATCGACGCCCACGCCGACTTCAACACCGCCGAGACGACGCCCAGCGGCAATATTCACGGCATGTCGGTCGCGGCCCTCACCGGGCGCGGCCATCCCCTGCTCACCGGCCTCGCCGGGCGCACGCCCGCTGTGCGGCCCGAGCACGTGGCCCTCGTTGGCGTGCGCGACCTCGACCAGCTGGAGCGCGAGGCCCTGCGCGGCTCCGGCATCTATGTCTTCACGATGCACGAGGTTGACCGGCGCGGCATGGCCGCCGTGATCGACGAGGCAAGCCAGATCGTTGCGCGCGGCACCGACGGCTTCCACCTGAGCTTCGACCTCGATGTGCTGGACCCGCGTGAGGCGCCTGGCGTAGGCACACCCGTGTCCGGCGGCATCTCGCGCCGCGAGGCCCATCTGGCTCTGGAGATCCTCGCCCAGAGCGGCGGCATGCGCAGCCTGGATCTGGTAGAGGTCAACCCCATCCTAGACGAGCGCAACGCCACCGCCGAGCTCGCGGTCGAGCTCGCGCTCTCGGCGCTGGGGAAGCGCATTCTCTAGGCGACAGCCGGGGCGCCCGAGCCCATTGGATCACGAAGCCGCGAAAGTGGGGTCTGATACGTACTCTGCTACACGTCTGTGGGAAAGAGGGCGCGCCACCAGAGCTGCCAGTTTGGCATGGTGGGCGTGATGATAAGTGCCTCTAGGGCAGCGGCGGCAGGGGCGGCAGCGGCCGGGGAAACCAGGCGCGGGAGGATCACCATCTCGCCCTCGCGGGCGTAGCCGAGCTGCTCACGCGCAACTCGCTCGACATACACATCGGACTCGGTGAAGGCGACGCCGCCCTCGATCGCGCTGTTGGCAGCGCGCATCTGCGCCACCTCGGCCTCGAGGGCGCTGCGTTGCGCCTCAAGGCCGGCGCTCTGGATCACCTGGCCGACGAAGTTTACGACCAGCAGACCGATGAACACCAGCATCACGGCGGCAACCGCGAGCGAGAGCGCGCTGCGCCCACCTAACTGCAGCGCGTCGAGCAGCCTGTCGGTGGCCTGCGTGTCGCTCGACAAGGCCGGGCGACGGCGCGCGGGGAGTAAGCCGAAGAGGCTACGGGTAGCGTGGCGAGGTGGTCGCTTCATGGAGAGTTCTCAGAGCGCTCGGCGAAAGCGGCTGGAGAGCGGTTAGCCTTCGACGCTGCGGGGCGCCTCGAGCAGCAGCGGCTCATCGATATTGGTGGTCATCGCGCTCTGGCCACGGAAGAGGCCGCCCGGCTCGATGTGCAGGGCTGCGGTGATAATATCGCCCCAGACCTTGCCGGTGGGCGAGATCTCGAGCTGCTCGAGGGCGGTGATCTCGCCCTTCACGGCGCCGGAGACATGCACATTCTGGGCCTTCACGGTGGCGATGACGCGGCCTGTCTCGCCGATGATCAGGTTGCCGAGCACCTCGATATCACCCTCGACAGAGCCATCGATACGAATATTCCCGTCCGAGGTGAGCGTGCCCTGAAAGCGCGTGTTGGCGCCAATGGTCGTCTCGGGCTTACCGTTCATCGTCTGGGGAGCGGGCTGAGGCTTCTTGTTGGTGCCAAACATACTGACGCTT